>JAGONY010000065.1 GCA_017992785.1 Candidatus Omnitrophota bacterium
CCCTATATCATGGAACGGGAAATGTTCCAGGTCTTTCATCGCGGCGCGTTCGGAGATCTTTCCGTTCTTAAGGCGGGAGAGCACTTTCCTTATCGAGTTTTTCGAATAGTCCATGATGCCTATCTTTTGGTGACAATAACGGCGATCAGAAGCGATATAAGGATGAACGCGAGTATAAAGAAATCGTTGTAATAGAAGAAGTCCCTTATCCTGTCGAAGAAAGAGTACCTGTGTTTCGGGTCGGGCCCCTGCGGAGGCGGGGTCAGGTGGTAGATCGGGACGGACTGGTGCTTCAGAAGCCTCAACCTGCTGCGCAGGGCTTCCACCTGCCCCTTCCTGAACCTGAGGAATTTCCCGCCGATGTTATACGCCGGGATCTTCCCTTCGGCGACAAAAGCCCTGACATCCTCCTCGTTGAGCTCGAGGAGCCCGGCGGCCTCCTCGAGGCTTATGAGCCTCTCGGATTCCTTCCGGTCGTCGCAGGGCCTATTTGACTCGCTCCGATGCAATCCATTCATCTATTTTCGCTTTATCAAAATGGAGTTTATCGCCTTCCCTTATCGAAGGCAGCTTTCCGTTCGATGCCCATTCCCTCACAACGGACGCGTCCACTTCAAGATACCTTGCCACTTCATCGAGGCCTATAAGCTCGGATCCCGGCACCGGCGCACTCTTAATGCCGGAGGTCATCTGGCAGTTGCCGTTCAATACCGAGCCCTTTCCGATCTCGAGTAAAGGCGTGCGGATATTCCCGTCCACCCGCGCCGGCGATACGAGCTTCAGGGATTTCTTCGCTACGACCTCGCCCGTCACCCTGCCGGCGATAGTGATCTCGTCGCCTACAATATTCGCGCTGACGAACGCCTTCTCTCCGATCATAAGCGTCCCTCTCGTATCGAGAGTGCCCTCGAACCTGCCGTTTATCTGCAGGTTCACGGGGTCCTTGAATGACATCGTTCCCTGCATGCTGGCGTCAACGTCCAAGACCTTCTCTTCTACCTTCTTGCTCTTTCCAAGCATCGCCAAGCACCCCCTTTCCTTTGCCGGACACGCGCTTAAGCGTCCGACATTACCTTCCACTCGGCCTTCGATACGCCGTTGATCTGCCGTATCTTGGATAATATCTCGCTGTCAAATTCGTTGGTGAGCAGTTTCACGTTTATCCTTAACATAACGCCGTCGGAACACGGGGACTTCTTCACGTCAAAATGTTTTATCTCTATATCGTATTCCGACAGGACGCCTCGTATCTGCTCCAGTTCCGCCGTGCCGGACTTCGCTTCTATCTCGAGGGACTTATACCAGTCCCTGCGTATCATGACCTTCTCGATCCTGTTAAGGAAGAGCAATGCCGCGAGTACTATTGCCGTCGTCGCGGCCGCGGGCACGAAAAGCCCCGCGCCGACCGCAAGCCCGATGCCTGCGACCGTCCAGAGGCTCGCGGCCGTAGTCAATCCCCTGACCGATGCCTTGAACCTGATTATCGTCCCCGCACCGAGGAACCCGATGCCGCTGACGACCTGCGCGGCGATACGGCCCGGATCCGGCACAGCCACTCCCTTATAAATATCAAAGATATGCATTGACGTTAGCATTATGAGCGTTGAACCGACGCCTACGAGTATATGCGTCCTGAAACCCGCAAGCCTGCCGTGTATCTCGCGTTCGTACCCGATGAACCCGCTCAATAACGCGGCGATGCACAACCTTAGTATCATCTCATGATCGGTTAACGCCATATTCTTCTCCTGTTCAGATTTCCAGCCCGGGTTCGGCCGTAACGCACGCTTTTAAATTCCCGCCCTTCTTATATAACAGGTACCCCGTAGAAGCGATCATCGCGCCGTTATCGAGCGAAAGGCGCATCCCGGGAAAAACGGCTTCTATTCCGTTCTCTGCGCAAACCCCGGACAAGCTCGACCTCAACAGCTTATTCGCGCTGACCCCGCCGCCGACTATCAGCGTATTCACGCCTTTCGAACGGCATGCCGACACCGCAGTGCCGGTTATCGAACCGACCGCGACTTTCTGGAAGCTCGCCGCGATGTCGCGCGCTTCCCTGCGGCCTATGCTCCTGCCCTTCGTATGATATAATACCGCAGTTTTTAGCCCGCTGAAACTAAAATCGAAAGAACCGTCACCGAGGAACGGCGGCTTAAATTTTATCGCGCCCGGATCCCCGCCCGCCGCGGCCTTCTCTATGGCCGGCCCGCCCGGATACCCGAGGCCTATCACCTTCGCGACCTTATCGAAGGCCTCGCCAGCCGCATCGTCGCGCGTCTGCCCGAGCAGCGTGAACTTCCCTATATCCCTGCATAATACCAGGCTCGTATGGCCTCCGGAAACGACAAGCCCGATGAACGGGAACTTAATGTCGGGCCGCCCGATAAGCCCCGAATATATATGCGCCCAGAGGTGGTTCACGCCGACCAGCGGAACGCCGAGAGAATAACTTAACGCCTTCGCGAACGATATGCCGACGAGCAGCGCGCCCACAAGCCCGGGGCCTTTCGTGACCGCAACCATACCTATATCGCGAGGCCTTATCCCGGCGGAATCGATCGCGTCCCTTACCACGTAATCTATAACTTCCACGTGGTAACGCGTCGCTATCTCCGGGACTACACCGCCGTATTTCTTATGGAACTCGAGCGAAGACGCTACCGTATTCGACAGTATCTGCCTGCCGTCCTTTACGACGCTCGCGCCGGTCTCATCGCATGATGTCTCGATCCCGAGTACAAGCATCGCCTATTTCGCCAATACCGATACGGGTACGACATCTATCCCCCGCTCGCCCAGTTTCGGGACCAATTCCCCGAGGACAGCGATAGTATTAGGCCTGTCGTGCCCTATCGCGACGGCCTCGCCGCTTTTTTGCGCGATGCCCACCGCCTTCTCGAATTGTTTCTTTATGTATGAGGGGCTGCTCTCGTTATCGAGAAATATCGACCTCTTCACGAACCTGCCCCCCATCTTCCCGGCCAGGTACTCTCCCGCGGAATCATTAGTAACAAGGCTGTCGAGGAAGAACATCCCGCGCTCCTTCAATTCCCCGAAGAGCGCGCCCATAAGTTTTATGTCCTCCGTTGCCTTGGAACCCTCATGGTTGCTGATCCCGTCCGCGTAAGGGACGCTCTTAAGCGCCCTGCCGAACGTATCACGGATATCCGCGTCGCTCATCGAAGTATAAAGCGTCGACAGCTCAAGCCTCATCTTCGCCTTCGGCTCCATCGGCATGTGCATTATGACCTCGAATCCATTCGCGTGCGCCTTCTCGGCAATGGCCGTCGAATACGGCAGCGCCGGCAATATCGAAAGTGTCAGCGGCGCGTCAATGGCAACCGC
>JAGONY010000066.1 GCA_017992785.1 Candidatus Omnitrophota bacterium
GCGCCGCTTGATATCCTTATCAACAGGTGTACATGGTTAGGCATAAGACAGTAATGATGAAGGTCAAATAATATTTCTTTCCTGTATTTTCTTAATATGCTCTTATAAATATCATAATCATGGCGGGAATGGAATAGCGCGCATTTATTGTGTCCCCTGCATATAACGTGATATACCCCGCCGTCCACCAACTGTCTTGTTTTTCTTGGCATCTTACACCTCCTTTTATCTATAGTAGACGCAAAAAGAGGCGGATTTCTTTCAATTATTTCCAGGATGGCTCCGAGCAGGATGGCCCCTACTTGCCTACTTGGCTTGGAGGTAGATGAAGCGGAGGATGAAGAGCGCGGCGAGGAGGTAAACGAGCCAGGAGGCGTCCCGGCCCTTGCCGCTGAAGAATTTGATGGCGGCGAAACTTATGAAACCGATCGCGACGCCAGAGGCGATGCTGAAGGTCAGCGGCATCATTATCATGACGAGGAATGCTGGTATGGCTTCGGTGTAATCCTTCCAATCGATCTTCGTTATGGACTGCATCATCATACATCCGACGATTATCAGCGCGGGCGCCGTCACGGGATAGAGAAAAACGCCCTTGGAGGCCTCGACCCCTCCGCCGACCATCCTTACCAGCGGCGAGAAAAACATCGCCGCGATAAAAAGCGCCGCGGTCACGACGCTCGTAAAGCCGGTCCGCCCTCCGCTGCTTATGCCGGATGCGCTTTCGATGTAACTCGTCACTGTCGGGGTGCCGAATGCCGCGCCGACACACGTGCCGGCGGCGTCGGAGAGCATCGCCCTGCCGACCCGAGGCATCTTGCCGTTCTTCATGAAACCTCCGATCTCAGCGACTCCCGCAAGCGTCCCGACCGTATCGAAGATATCCATGAACAGGAATATGAATATGACCGTCAGCAGGCCCATTTTCAGCGCGCCGAGAATGTCCATTTGCATGAAAGTCGGCGCTATCGAAGGCGGCGGGGAGATGAGCCCCTGGTATTTGACTATCTCGAGCGGGATGCCGGCTACGGCCGTCACGAGGATACCCCAGAGCATCGCTCCCCTGACCTTCTTCACGAGCATCACGCTTGTTAGTATGAGCCCGAACACCGCGAGGGCGGTCGGTTTGCTAACGAGGTCGCCGAGCGTCACGAACGTCGCGGGCTGCGCGACTATTATCCCGGCGTCCTTGAGCCCCACAAAAGCTATCAGCAGGCCGATGCCGCACGCTATCGACGACCTTATCGCCGGCGGGATCGCCTCGATAAGCATCTGCCTGATGTTCGTAAGCGTAAGCATTATAAACACGGCGCCGGTTATGAAAACGCACCCGAGTGCCACCTGCCACGGGATGCCCATCGTGATGCAGACCGTATAGGTAAAGAACGCGTTCTCGCCCATGCCCGGGGCCAGCGCGATGGGATAATTCGCGTAAAGGCCCATCATGGCCGTCGCGAAGGCCGCGGCCGCGCATGTCGCCGTCATCGCCGAGCCGAAATCCATCCCCGCCTGCGAAATCATCGCCGGGTTGACGAAAATAATATAGGCCATCGTCATGAACGTGGTCGTCCCGGCGATGGCCTCTGTCTTGAGATCGGTCCTGCTCTCCCCAAACTTAAAGAAACCTTCTATGGCTTTAAGTATGGCGTTCTTTTGCATCTCTGCTATTTATACGACTCCTTCGGGGTTATCAATCCCGCTACCGCGGCCGCTGCAAATGATTTAATTATGTCGCCCGGTATGAACGGCAGGAATCCCATCGTAAACAATTCGGTGAACCCGGCTTCACGGCCAGTTACGGCACGAAGCCAGACGCCCAGGTATGCCGACCCGAGCAATAATATAAGCGCGCTGAAAGCCGCCATTATCCCGAGCAACGGCAGGAATCCCCTTGCCTTTGGGTAATTGTCCGTTATGTGCCCGATAGCGAAAGCCGTCACGACATAACCGATCAGGTATCCGGCGGTCGGCCCGTAGAAGACCTCCGGCCCGCCTTTAAAACCCGTAAATACCGGAAGCCCGGCCGCGCCGAGCGTAAGGTACAGCAACATGCTTACACCGCCCCAGACGTCGCCGAGAAGCACGCCGGCGAATATCGCGCCGAGCGTAGACCCGGTTATCGGGACGGGCGTCCACGGAAGCGGTATCCTTATCTGCGCGAGCAAAGCGACGATCCCCGCCATCACGAACGAGAGGACTAGCCTCTCCGCTGCAAAACGGCTCCTGCTTATTGCTATAGTGTTCATTGTCTACCTCCGTAAATTTAAGTGTTTACGATTATATCACAGGGACGGTTCTCATGCCAATCGGAAAAGTGTCCCTTAGAGAAGCTCGCTCGATACCGTATCGCAGAAGAGGAAACCCTTCTTCGTCAGCGCGACTCCGGACCTCCTGCCTTTAGACCTGCGAAATTTCACAAGCCCCGCCTCGCAAAGTTTACGTATCACGGCTGATTCGAGTTTCATGAAATCGCAGCCGGTCCTCTCCTTGAACCGGCGGAAATTTATCCCTTCCGCGGTCCTGATCTTCACGGCCGCGGTCTCCCTCGCCTTGCGCTCGCCTACAAGGCGTTCTGACGAAACGAACGCTCTCCCGCCGGAAGAGGCCTTCTCTATATATTCCTTTACGTCCGGGATATACCTCATCCTGTCGCCGCCGGTATAAGTGACCGCCGACGCGCCCAAACCGATATATTCGTTGTTCTCCCAGTAGTTGATGTTGTGCCTGCAGGCATAGCCCTTCTTCGCGAAATTGGATACCTCGTAATGCCTGAAACCATGCTTCGGCAGGAAATCTATCGCGTATGAATACATCTGCGCGGCGTATTCGTCCTCTATCGGGGCCACGTCGCCTTTCTTCCTGGATTCGTATAACGGCGTACCCTTCTCATACGACAGGCAATAGCACGATATGTGTGTCACGGGCAGCCCCGCCGCCTCGTCGAATTCCGCGGCGCATTCCTCGAAGGCCTCGCCGGGCGCCCCGAAGATCAGGTCCGCGTTTATGTTCCTGAAACCCTTCTTCGCCGACGCAAGGACAGAGTCCCTGGCCTTCCTCGAGTCGTGTACGCGGCCGAGCTTCCTGAGCTTGTCGTCGCGGAACGATTGCACACCGATACTGATCCTATTCACGCCTTCGTCGAGGAACAGGCCTATCTTATCTACGGTCAAGCTCTCGGGATTCGCCTCAACGGTGAACTCCGCGCCCCTAGCGGGAAGTTTCCCGAGGCAGCGCAGCAATTTCCTCATGGCCGGCCGCTCAAGCACTGTCGGCTTGCCGCCG
>JAGONY010000019.1 GCA_017992785.1 Candidatus Omnitrophota bacterium
CGTGGGGCCTCGGCGACGCAACGGCGGGCGCGGGATACTTCCTGCCCATCAAAGAAGTCGATGTCCTGCCGATGCTCTTTGTCAAAATACCGACTGGCGAATACGCCTCGGACAGGAGCACGAATTACGGCACCCACCAGGTCGACATCAGGCCCGTCGTGTTCTTCAGCAAGACGATAGACGATTTCAGTATGGACGCGGCAATAAAGTATTTCTTCCGGCTCGAGAACGACAAGGAGATCGCCCCGGGCGACGAACTGCACCTGCAGTACCTTCTCGGATACAACATCATGAAAAACCTGAAGCTCGGCCCGTCGGTAAACTGGATGATGAGCCGGGAGCAGAGGCGTGACGGCATTAAGGTAAATGGCAGCGAGCGCAGGACGTTATCGGTCGGCGGCGACCTTTACACGCGAATAAGGGGGATGAGCTTCTCGTTCACGTACCTGTACGACACCTATACCGAGAACTCGCCCAAGGGGCAATACTTCCAGATAAAGAGCTGCGTGAAGTTCTGACAGGCGTTCACTCCAGGACCTTAAACCACCTGAATGGCGCGAGGCCCACGAGCCTGCGGTAGGCGCGGCTCCGATGCAGCTTCATCCACAGCCATATCCTGAAGACCCGCGCGAGGATCACGTGATGCGGCTTGTATCCGCGGTAAACGTTGAAATTGAACCAGAGGTAACTCCTTTGCAGGTCCCTGCCGGTCATTCCCGTCAACAGTATATTGGCCCGCCTGTCGTCAAGTTCGCCGGAGGCGTCTTTTTTTAGGAGCCCTTCCTCAGCGCAGTAAGCGTAGAGTTCCGTCCCGGGATAGGGATAGAATATGCTGACGAAATGCCAGTCAGGTTGGCATGACCTGTTGAGCTCGGCGGTCTTCTCAAGGTCCCGCGTAGTCTCTCCCGGCAATCCCATCATGCTGTTCAGGCACACCTGCAGGCCGCGGACCTTCGCCGACCTTACGGCAGCTATAAGGTCGCTGTCAGAATAATCCCGCTTTAACAACTCCCTCCTGATCCTTTCACTTCCGGATTCAAGGCCCATATTCACATAGCCGAAACCCGCATCCTTCATCTCGGCAAAAAGCTCGTCGAAGACGGCGCCTTTTGTTACCCTGACGTTCGCTCCGAAATTAAGCCGCCTTCCGGATGCGATATTATATTCCTTCAGACGCGATATGAATCCGCGAGCCCACCCGTCCTCAGGCCCGATATTCTCCATCTCAAAGTAGACGGTATCGTGCCCGGGCAAGGCCGTGCGGCATATCTCGAGTTCCTTTATAATATTTTCCGGTGACCTGTACCTTACATATTTGCCGGGAGCGATCTTCCTTAGCGCGTGGTTACAGCAATAGGTGCACCCGAACGAACAACCCCTGCCCGCCAATATCGAATATTTCGTGCCGGGTTCCTCGGATATCCATTCCTGCCATATCTGCCTGTCGGGAAACGGCAATGAGTCAAGGTCCCCGACGAAAGGCCTTGCAGGATTCCGTTCCACGCTGCCGTCCGCCGCTTTTATCCAGAGATTTTTAATGCCCGAAGGGCGCCTTCCGGCATCCAGGCATTCCGCAAGCTCGGCGGCCGCATATTCGCCTTCCCCGACGCATATGGCGTCGAAAGGGCCCTTTATCGCTTCTTCGGGAGCGAGCGAAATGTGTATTCCCCCGGCGATCACAAATATGCCCGGGTATCTTTTTTTAATGTATCCCGCGACCTTTTCGATGAACGGGTATTCGGTGGTTATGGCGCTGAGGCAGACAAGCCCCGGACTATGCTCCTTTATTGCCTTGTCTGCGGCGGCATTAAAAGGCCCGTCGGCCCTGTTCAGGACAAGCAGCGCGACATCGTGGCCTAGGGATTTAAGGTATGACGAGATATACGATATCCCGAAACTTACCTGTTCCTGGGTATGTAAGGGCTTTTTTATGCTGCGGACATTATAAAGGGAGTATATGAAAAGTATCTTCATCTTGTAATTTTATATCATTTTCCCCGCGGGGTTTCAAGTCCTATTGAACCCCGCATATATTTGTAATATAATGAATTATATCAAAATGCCTAATCCCTTCTCTCTCTTATCAAGCATCAGGAACTGGCACGAGCTCATAATTGCCTTCGGCCTCGTCAACCTCAAGCAAAGGTACAAGCAAAGGTACCTCAGGGCTGCGTGGGCCGTCATTAATCCGCTGCTTACGATGGCCGTCTTCACGGTGGTGTTCTCGAAGGTCGCGGGCATCCAGTCGGAAGGCGCGCCGTACCCGCTCTTCGCTTTCACGGCGATAGTCCCGTGGATATTCTTCTCATCCTCGGTGGGTTTCGCGGTCAACTGCCTTAACTCCAACTTCAACCTTATAACAAGGATCAACTTCCCAAAGATAACGGTGCCGCTCGGTTCGATACTCGCGACGCTCTTCGATTTTATGGTCTCTTCCGCTCTGCTCGCGGCCGCCTTCGCGCTTTACGGTTATCCTGTAGGCATAAACGCGCTGTATGTGATACCTGTATTCGCGGTGCATATGATATTCACTATAGGCGTATGCCTCATAGTCTCCATATTGAACGCCTATTTCCGCGACATACAGAGCGCGATGCCGATACTGCTGCAGGTCTGGATGCTCGCTTCTCCCGTCGGGTACCCCGTCGGGATGGTCGACAAATCGCTGATGCCGTATTATTTCCTGAACCCGATGTCCGGGATCCTCGACGGTTACAGGAAGGCGCTGCTGCACAACCAGGCGCCGGACCCGTTCTCGATCACGATAGCTGCCGTAATATCCGTAGCGGTGTTCGTCGCCGGATATTACATATTCAAGGCAAGCGAAAAGAACATAGCGGACATAATAGCGCCATGAAAGCCGTAGAATTCGAAAAAGTCAGCAAGCGTTTCCATAAGAGCGAATATTACTTCAGCAGGAGGGACTACCTCTGGGCGCTGAAGGACATCTCTTTCTCCGTCGGAAGCGGCGAGTCGGTGGGTATTACCGGGCCCAACGGGTCCGGCAAGACGACGCTGATGCGGCTCATCGCCGGCATCACCGAACCTACGTCCGGAAAGGTCGCGGTAAACGGCAGGGTCGTGCCGCTCATCAGGGTCGAAGGCGCGCTGAATTTCAACCTGAGCGTCAGGGAGAACATATACCTCCTCTCCGCTGTATTCGGCATCAGGAAGAAAAGCGCGAAGAAGATCTTTGATGATATCGTTGATTTCGCCGGCGTTGAGGATATGGTGGATGCGCAGATACTCAAACTCTCCCACGGGATGATATCCAGGGTCTCCTTCTCCATAGCTGCCCATATAGGCGGCGATATACTGCTGATTGACGAAGTCCTCGCCGTCGGCGATACCGGGTTCCAGGAGCAATGCTTCAGGAAGCTCGCCGAAATGAAAAATGCCGGCAAGACGATGTTCTTCGTGTCAAATGACATCGAGAGCATAAAAAAGATATGCGGGCGTACCATCGTGATGGATGGCGGGAGGATAGTCAGCGATGGCGCCTAAATTCGAGATCGTCTTCCCCGCCCACAACGAGGCGCAACGCCTCCTTAAATACCGCACGGTCGAGAAGTACGACAGGTATTTCGGGGAACGGTTCGCGAGGGGCGAATATTCGATACTCGTCGTCATAAACGGCAGCACCGACGGGACCGAAAAAACGCTCGAAGATATCGCGCGCAACTCAGCGAACGTCAGGTATGTTTGTATACGGCAAAAGGGTAAAGGCCGCGCGCTTGTCGAGGCCCTTAAGCACGTAACGGCCCCGCTCATGGTCTTCGCGGATATCGACGGTTCCGCGGGGCCTGAAGAAGCGGAGAAACTCCTGGAACTCGCGCAGGACCATGATATCATCGCCGGCTCCAGGAGGATGCCGGGCTCAAAGATAAATTCCCCCGCCCCGCTGTCGAGAAGGATAAACAGCGTTCTCGCGGCAGTCGCCGTGAGATTCTTCACAGGCCTCCGGGTAAGTGACCCGTTCTGCGGGCTGAAGGTATTCAGGACCGCGCGTCTCAGGGAGATCATCGCGTCATGCAAGTCGGCCGGTTCCCTTATAGACGCGGAGGTGCTTTATGAGGCGCGGCGCGCGGGAATGGACATCAGGGAAGCCCCGGTAGAATGGTCCTATACTCCCGGTTCGAAGGCCTCTATCATAAGGTCGGACATCAGGAACCTTGCGGGGCTTATCGGCATAGCGGGCAGGCCCCTTCCTCCCGGGCATATGGCTCTCATCCTGCTGCTCGCGCTGAACTTCGCGTATTTCGTCTACTATTCTATAGCGGCGTCCCGCTTCCCGTATTCGATAAATATCGTCGAGGGAGCTATGTGGGCTTCCAATTTCTGGTCCCGGTCGCTCGGGTATTATCCCGACTATAACCAATGGCCGTACTGGCCAACGGCGTATGCGCCCGTCTTTTATATCGCGGCGGGATGGATGCATAAGTTATCCGGCCTCGGCCTGGAAGCCGGCCGCATCATAAGCCTGCTCTCGGCGTGCGGAATCGCCGTACTGCTGGGAATAAACGCCTCGAAACGGGGCGGCGGGCGGTTTTGGGCGGCGGCATTCTTTCTCCTGTTCCTTTCTATAAACACTGTCGCCTACTGGGCGAACCTCTACCGCGTGGACATGCTCGAGGTGTTCTTCATCTGCCTCGCACTCTATATAGGGCTCGACGTCAACGTGGGCGCGCTGAAGATGTATGCCTCCTCCGCCCTGCTTTGCCTGGCGTTCTTCACGAAATCTATGATAGCTATCCCCGCGGCGGTATTGTTCCTGTACTGGCTGTCTGCCGGGAGACCCGGCAAGGGCAGGACAGTTCCAGCGATAACGTCGATCTTTTTATTTATAGCGCTGACATCCGCTGTGCTCTTCGCGTGGCAGGCCGCGACCGCGGGACAATTCGCGTCCCAGGCATTCGGTATAATGTTGAAATTCACCGAGGCGAACCCGGGCTTGGGTATTGCGCTGTTGAAACGTTTTATTTCTGAGACATGGCCCTTATTCATCGCGGTAACGGTATGTTTTCGTTTCCGCGTGCTGCCGTCGGCGGAAAGGAGAAGGGCGTGTTTTTTAACGGCCGGGCTCGCGGCCTCGATGGCCTATATACTTGCCGCGGGATCCAGGATCGGCTCCGACACGAATTATTTCATCGAGGCGTATATATGGCTCCTGCTGCTGGCCGGTTCGCTCGTATCCGCGCCGGGGCTAGCGAAAGGCAGGAAAGCGGCCGTTGGCGCACTCCTGTGCGTCTTCGCGTTAATGAACCTGCCGATGCCCGGGTCTTACCCGTTCTTCTGGAAGGATATACCGGCGTTCCCGGATGATTATTTCGCGCAGGAGAAAGCGGCAAAGGACGGGCCGATGCATGCCGCCGCGGCTACCGGTAAATACGTAATAGCCGAAGATGCCTCCATAGCTTTGATAGCCGGCAAAGGGCCCGTCTTCGAGCCGTATATAATGGACCGGCTCTGGATGCTCGGGCTCTGGGACCCGTCGAGGTTCATCTCGGGTATAGAGGACGGCAGGTATTCGCTCGTCCACGCAGACCTGGTCTGGAACAACACGAAATACATTGACAGCCCGCTGAACAGATACTATAACAGGATACGGATAAGATGATAAACGCGCCCGTATCGGTAAAACCCGTCCCGAACTACCTCAGCCTGGTCGCCCGCAACCACGCCAGGATACTCAACCATCGCGCCCTGATAGGCAGGAAGATCGCAATAGGCCGCCTTATCGGCGTAGTCGAAAGCGGGTTCTATCCCGCCGAAGCCGTCAAGAAGGCAGCTTCCATCCTCGCCCGGCTGCAGTCCGGTAAAACCGGGGTCGCGCAGGCGCTCGACGGCATCTACGCACTCAATAAATTCGGCAAAGTCAAACTCTCCCGCGCGAGATTCGACGCATACCTGGGAATGCTCGTCGGGGCCGGGCATATCGAATTCCATCCGACAGATTTCTGCGACCACGAATGCGTGGGATGCTATTATAAGGACCGCGGAAATGACGTCATGCCGTTCGAATATTTCCGGAAGATACTCGATACATACAGGCCGAGGTCGGTCGTCCTCGTCGGCGGAGGCGAGCCCACGCTCTATAAATACAAAAACAAGGGCTTCGCCGATATCGTCTCGGAGATAAAGAATTACGACGCGGGGATCCAGATAGGCGTCGTCACCAAGGGCACGCATATACCCGGCGGCGACTGGCAGCGCCATATCGACTGGATAAGGGTATCGATAGATTCCTCGTCCCCCGAGACGTTCTTCATGTCGAAAAAAAGGGACGCCTTCCGCAAGGTGTTAGATAATTATTTCAGGTACCTTCATGGCCCAATCCCGCACGCGGGGCTCGGCTACCTCGTCTGGAGCGGGAATATCCACGAGACGCATGAATTAGTAAAACTTGTATACGGAATCGCCTCCGAAAAATACCCGTCGCTCATCGAAAAAATGAACATACAGTTCCGCCCGATGAGGCCCGGCGCAGATGTCCCGGAGAAGGTCCGCAAGAACCATGTCTCGCAGGACATGATCTGCGCTAAGGGGCAGGTGGAAAAGGCCGTCGAGGCCTTCGAAAAATACCTTCATGACGATACGGGCCTTTCGAAATTCATCCTTAACAATACGAATTGGGAAAAGGTCTCCGAAGGCAACGGCCTCCGCGCGGGAAAGCCCTTTGATAAATGTTATTACTGTATGTCGTTCAGGATATTCCGCCCGACCGGCGAGGTATACCCGTGCTTTGTAAGGGTATCGGACCCCGAGTACCTTCTCGGGAACTTCATGGACCCGTCGCCGGACGAGTTGCTGAAGATAAGCCTCCTTCCCTTCCTATACTTCAATAAGCTGGGGGCTTTCTGTTCGGAAGACAAGTGCAGGATGGCGTGGCTCAACAATATCGCCGAAAACGGCATAAAGAGCGGCAGGTCCTGCGAGGGCGATGCCGCGAAAAGTTACTTCTTCTAAAATGGCCAACCTTATAATCTGGACCGGCAATACGCTTATAGGCGGCGTGGACGTCTGGGTCAAAGAGCTGAAGAAGCTCTTTAAAGGCAGCCGCTATGGCCTCATCACGATGAGCAATGGATATACTTTCGCGGGCGATGAGAAGGTCGACATCTACATAAGTTCGTGGAAGCAATTGGAAGAGGAACTGATGCGCCTCTCCCCCGCCGTCGTGATGCCGGGCTGGGTCCACCCTATAACCGGTATCTGCGCGAAGCTTAACAAGAACGGCGCCCGTTTGAGGTGCCTCGGGATGCCGCATTCCGATAGCGACGAGGAATATTACAATCCCCTCGCCTGGTACGAGCCGGGCATATCGAAGTTCGTCGCGGGAAGCCCTTATTGCAGGGATAAACTCGCCGCGCGTATCCCGCCGGGGCGCGCCGCCGATATAACCCATATACCTTACGGCATAACGATACCGGCGGAACCCGTAAAAGAATATTCGCTCCGCCCGCTGAAGCTCGCGTATTTCGGGCGGATGGAGCAGAAACAAAAAGGTGTCCTCGAATTCGCCGCTCTCGCGCGGATACTCGACAATAAAGGCGTCGATTATACGTTAGACCTCATCGGTTCCGGGCCCGATAAAGACACGCTTGTAAGGGCGCTGCCGGCCTCCGGGAAGGTAAGGTATTCGGAACAGGTGCCGCATTCCGAAATGCTCGCGAAGCTTCCCGCATATGATGTTTTCCTGCAGGTTTCGAAGTATGAGGGTTTCGGGCTCAGCATGATGGAAGCCATGGCGAGGAAAGTCATACCCTGCGTAACGAAGGCAAGCGGCGGCGCGTGGTACCTGATAGATGAGGGCAGGAACGGGTTCGCTGTCGACACGGGCGATACGGAAGCTATGGCATCGGCTTTGGAACGCATTTCACGCATGGGCCCCGGCGAGGCCGCATCGATAGGCGGCCGCGCGCATAAAACCGCCACGGACAATTGCGATATTAAAAGGACGGGCATAGAATTCATGAAAGCGCTCGACGCTTGCATGGAAAGCCCGGCCCGCGAATGGACGCGCGGCACTTACATGATGCCCGGCGGATGGAGCTCCGATTATTTTAATAAAGGCGGGCTCCTCGGCAAACTTAAAATGACATGGAAAAGATAAACCTCGTGATCTGGACAGGCAATATGCTCACAGGCGGCGTGGACGTCTGGGTAAAAGAGCTCAGGGCCCGCCTCATGGGCAGCCGCTATAACCTCATCACGATAAGCGACGGATATACCTTCGCGGGCGATGAAAAGGTCGACATCTATATCCATTCATGGGGCCAACTGAGAAAAACTCTCAAGCGCCTCTCCCCTGCCGTCGTGATGCCGAACTGGCGGCATAAGATATTCGGGATCTGCGCAAAACTTAACGAGGAAGGCGCGCATTTAAGGTGCATAGGCGCGTGCCACTCCGACAGCGCCGAAGAATATTACGGCCCCCTCGCGTGGTACGAGTCCGCGATATCGGGGTTCATGGCGGTAAGCGAAGGCTGCGCGCGGTCCCTTGCCGGATATATCCCGCACAGGAAAGGCGATATCGAGCTCATAAGCTACGGAATAACGGTGCCGGCGCGGCAGGATAAGGCGTATTCTCTCAGGCCGTTGAAGATCGTGTATTTCGGAAGGATAGACGAAAAACAAAAGAACGCCTCCGGCCTGCTTGAGGCCGCCGGGCTGCTCGATAAGCGGGGTACCGCGTTCACCCTAGATATAATAGGCTCGGGCCCTGACAGGCGGGCGCTCGCCTGCGCCGCCCGTAAGATGCGCCTCTCATGCGGAAAGGTCCGTCTCCCCGGGCAGGTATCGCACGCGGAACTGTTGAAGAAGCTCGGCGGATACGACGTCTTCCTGCAGGTGTCAAGATACGAGGGCCAGTCGGTAAGCATGCTCGAGGCGATGGCGGCGCGGCTTATCCCCTGCGTCACGCGGGCTTCCGGCGGCGGATGGCGCATAATCGAGGACGGCATCAACGGGTTCACCGCGGACACCGGGAATGCCGGAGCGATGGCGCAGATACTTGATAATATAGCGAAGATGGATAAGGCACACGCCTCAGCTATCGGGGACGCCGCCCGCAGGACAGTAGAAAGCCGGTTCGATATCAGTAAGAATATCTCCGCGTTTACGGAGCTCGTGGATAAATGCTCGGAATCCGCCGGCAGGCAGTGGGCACACGGGAACATATACGGCATGCCCGGAGGGCGGAACTTAAACTACCTCCCGGATAACGAGATCGCCGGCATCGCGATGAAGACGGTTTTCAGGATCGTGCCGAGGGTAAAACTGAGGCATTTAGCGCATCGCATCGTAAAAGGGGCCTGATGAAACCCGCAATATTCACATTATACCCTTACCCCAAACAGGGCGGATGTTTCCGCCAGCTGTCCCTCGCCGTAAAAGCGGCCGCCGATAAAGGCATCGAGGCGCATTATCTTTCGGCAAAGCCGTTCTTCGCCGGGGGAGACAGGTTGGCGGCCTTCCATAAGTTCCCCTTCTATTGCCGTAACGAACTGCTCTTCTACGCGGTATTCTACGCGCTGGGCCCTTTACTGATATTCTTGATCGCGGCAAGTCGCGGGATCAAACATTTTATCGTCTTCAACGAGGAGTTCGCCGCGCTTTGCGCTCCCGCCGCTATCCTCTGCGGCGCCAGGATCACCCTTTTGATGCAGGGAAGCATGGAACATCTTATCAAGAGTAGGCGCCTTCCTCCCCCCGTCGCGCTGCTTCTCAGGATATACGGCTTTATCGGCATACGGGCGGCAAGCCGCGTACTCGCCGTATCAAAAGACCTTGCGCAGAGGTCGCGCAGATACTACGGCTTTAAAAAAGAGATTGGCGTATTCCCGAACTATCCGGCCCGCGCCGATATCGATAACGCGAAGGTCATCGACCTCTGGAAGGAATTCGGCATACCTAAAGGAAGCTTTGTCATTGCGTATTCCGGCTCGCTGATACCGAGGAAGAATATTGATTATTTATTGAAGGAGTTCCTCGCGGCCTCTATTCCCGGAGGATACCTGATACTGGCGGGAGACGGCAGCGAGATGGCGCGCCTGAAAGGATTGGCGGCATCGCTCGGGATAAGCGGCAACGTCATATTCGCCGGCGCGAGGGAAGACCGGCTGGATATCGTTAAGTCGGCGGGCCTCTTCGTCCTGCCTTCCTTTCATGACGATTGCCCGCTCGCCCTCCTCGAGGCGCTCGCTCTCGGAATCCCCTGCCTCGCGAGCAATAAAGGCGGCATCCCGGAGATACTTCGCGACGACGGCCTCATGTTCGACCCCTGCGCGGCGGGCTCCCTCTCAAAAATGCTGTCTGCCTCCGCCCGCAATAAGGACTACCTGCGGAATATCAAGGCCCTCTGCCCTACGATCGACAAAGACTGGCTGGAAGAGATCGGGGCCATACACTTAGGGGACACACCTACCTTATCTAAGTAAGAGGTGTGTCCCTCCGGTGTATGGCCCCTGTATTTTATATGTTTTCGGCCAGGACTTCATAATACGGCTGCGGATGCTTGCAGGCCGGGCATTCTTTCGGGGCGTCGGGCCCTTCGAAAACGTAGCCGCAATTCCTGCAGTGCCATTTGACCGGCGCCTTCTTCTTGAAGACCTCGCCGCCGGCTATATTGCCGGCCAGCTTCCGGTATCTCGCCTCATGGAATCTCTCGACTTTTGCGATCTGCTCGAAGGAACGCGCGACCTCCGGGAACCCTTCCTGCGCGGCCACCTTCCCGAAATCGGCGTAGAGCGTCGTCCATTCAAGGTTCTCGCCGGCAGCGGCGTGCTCAAGGTTCGCTTTCGTATCCTTGATAATGCCCGCGGGATATGACGCCGTTATCTCAACATCCCCTCCCTCAAGATACTTGAAGAACACCTTGGCGTGCTCTTTTTCGTTCTCGGCGGTCTCGAGGAATATCGCGGATATCTGCTCGTACCCTTCTTTTTTGGCGGCACTCGCAAAATACGTATACCTGTTCCTTGCCTGTGATTCTCCCGCGAAAGCAGCCAACAGGTTCTTCTCCGTCTGCGTGCCCTTCAGTGATTTTCCCATTCAATTGCCTCCTTTTTAGTTACCTGCCCGTCATGAACGCTTCTATGCTGAACGCTATTATATACAAAACCAGCGACGATAACATCAATAATTTCGACATCCCGTATGCCGTGTCCCAACCCTGGTCCGCCTTCCTGAGGATCTTGAAATCCGTCACATATACGACCTCGCACGCGTGCGAGCCGGTGTCATCCCTCGTGACGCTCGATTCGCGCCAGAATCCCTGCCAGTTTGACGTAGTGTAATCAACAAGGTAGCCCTTCATCCATATCTGGTCGCCTTTCTCCGCACTCATTATCAGGGCTGCTATCTTGTCGTTCGCGGCGAGGACATGGTTATTCGATATGCTTGACGCGTTGAAATTACTATATACATCCTGCCGTTTCGACGGCATAGTACCGAATTTCACGTCCCAATACAGCGTCCAGCTGCCGCTCGTGAATTTCATGTCACGATAAACGCCTGTATTTATGTTATCGCCCCAGATGACTCCTATATCCTTGTTATTGAGATAATCCTGCCACTCCTTGTGCTCCATGTCCCAGAAGACCGAGCTATGATGGTAGGATACGACGAGGCCGTAGAGCTCGTAACCGTATTTAGGCCTTATCGTGTAGGTATGTTCCCCCATCTTCTTCTCGAATTCCCCGGCATCCGTCTCTGATTGGACCGGTTTCCTCAGGAGCTCCTTCAATATCATATCCTTCGGGGGCAGGTCGTCTTTCAGTATATATGAGGCCGCGAATAATATGATGCCGAAGATCAACGCGGTCCTCAGCATGAACTTAATGGCTTTCATTTCACATGCTCGGGTTTTATGTCGAACACCGTTATCTCCGGGCGGGCGAAGAACCTCGCCTTGATAGGCGCCTTGCCTTCTAGCCCGAGCCCCCTGTTGACGTAGAGGACCGTATCGCCGACCTTATACTCCCCCGCCTCATACCTCTTCCCGTATTTCGCGAACGTGATTATCGCGCCGTATACCGGGAGGGCTATCTGCCCGCCGTGGGTATGCCCGCAAAGGTAAAGGTCGACGTTCACTTTTCCTTTCATATCCTCGACGAGGTCGGGTTTATGGTAAAGGAATACGCTGTATTTGTCGCGCGGGACCCTGCTGAGGGCCTCCGGCCATCTCCTCCAGTCACCGAAATCAAGCCCGGTAATGTATACCGATTCGCCGTCCTTCACCAGCTTCACGGTCTCCCTGTCCAGGGCCCTGAAACCCGTGCCGCCGAAGAGGTCCTTGCCGCGCATGAACCAGTAATCGAAATTCCCCGTTACGGCGAATTTCCACGGGGCATCTATCGCTTTCATCGCGGCCTTGAAGGCCGGCATCGCCTTCTCGGTATTCAGCGCATCGCCCGTAAAGACGACCACGTCGGGCTTAAGGGAATTGATGATCGCGACGGCCTTCATCTCCCTGCCGTCTTCGGGGTCGCAATGCGTGTCGGATATCTGGACTATCCTGATATGCGCTTTGGAGAGTTTGGGCGTCGTCAACTCCACCCTCCTGACCTCTATCCATTGCGGCTCTATGAACATGGCATACAGGATGCATAATATGCCGATGAATGAGACGATGTGTACCGCGACGGCCGGCTTTGACAGGAACCCGGAAGGCCCCTGCCGCCTGCCCAGCTTATGGAGTATAAGCTTCAGGATAAGCGACGCTTCTTTGATATAGACGGCAAGCACTACGCAAAGGAACAGCGTCAGCGATACGTATTCGCGTATCAGCATCAGATGAGCTTGCCCTTTTCAAGCACAATGGCCTTCTTGAGCTTTATGTCGCGCGAGGAGCTGCCTATCATGACTTCGAATTCGCCCGGTTCGGCGAGCCAGTCCTTGCCTTTCACGTCATAAAAAGCGAGCGACCTCTTGTCTATCTTGAAAGTGACGCGCACGGTCTCGCCGGGCTCTAGGAATACCCTCCTGAAACCCTTAAGCTCCTTGACGGGCCTCTCGACACTGGCCTCCGTGTCCTTTATATACATCTGCGCGACTTCCGCGCCCGCGCGCGGGCCGGTATTCTTCAGGTCGAAACTGACCTCCGCGCTTATCTTCCCGTCGGAGATCTTCTCCGGGGTAATTTTCATGTTCGAATATTCGAACGTCGTATACGAAAGGCCGTGGCCGAACGGGAACTCGACATCCTTGCCTTCCTTCTCGAAATGCCTGTATCCGACGAATATCCCGTCCGAATAGAACGTCTTTCCGTTCTTCCCCGGGTATGTCGGGTACGCGGAACAATCCTCCCAGCGTTTCGGGAACGACGCAGGCAGCTTGCCTGACGGGTTATAGTCGCCGGTCAGCACGTCAGCGATGGAATTGCCGCCTTCCTGGCCGGGGTACCACGCCTCGACCAGCGCGGGGACCTTGTCTATCCAGCCGCTGAGAAGGACCGCCGAACCCGTGTTCAGGACGACTATCGTCTTCTTGTTGGCGTCCGCGATCTTGCTTATCAGGTCGTCCTGGCCCGCAGGAAGCTGCATCGACGGCCTGTCCCACCCTTCGCCCTCGTAATGCTTCGACAGCCCCGCGAATACTATCGCAATATCGGACTTCTTCGCCGCTTCCACCGCCTCGTTCATCAGCTCTTCCTGCGTATCCCAGCCGATCCTCGCGGAAGCCATCCCGCCGTTCTCGTAGAATTCTACTTTCAGGTCGTACTCCTTGCCCGCCTCGAACATGACCGACGCGTTCTTCGTCTCTTCGCCGTGGTCGCGCCAGTTGTTTATGATCTCTTTGCCGTCGAGGAAGAGCCGCGAGCCGTCATCGCTCATCAAGCTTATGTCGTATTTGGCGGTCTTCGGCGGCACGATCTTCGCGGTCCACCTGACGGAGAAATTATCCGCGGGAAGTTTGCCGTCAGGCGCGTTGCCGCCCCAGATGAAGTTTATCTGCCTGTCGACCCTCCTTACCACCGGCGTCCCGCTCAAGTCCCTGTTATTATAATATTCGCCGAGGAAACCATTCTGCTTCTTTCCGTCATACATCGTGTAGACATATTTCGGGTCGATCGGCGACATCTCGCCGTCGAACTTGCATCCGAGCGCGTAATTTATCGTGACTTTCCCCTCGGTCTTCTTCTTCAACCCGTCGAGGGGGCTCACCGAATAGAACGGGCTCATCTCGGAACTGCCGCCGCCGCCGAACCTGCAGACGGCCGCGTTCGGCCCTATCACGGCTATCGACTTGACCTTACTGATATCTATAGGGAGTATCCCGCCATCGTTCTTTAACAGCACGATGCCTTCGCGCCCGGCTTCGCGGACCACCTGCCTGTGCTGCGGCGTATCGATGGAGCCCTTATCCTCCGGCCTCTGGCCGTAGGACGGGTCGAAAAGCCCGAGCCAGTACATGACCCTGAGCAGCCTGCGCACTTTGTCGTCGATGACCGATTCCTTTACCTCGCCCCTATTTACCGCGTCGACGAGCTTGGAATTGAAGAAATCCCCTTTCGGCATCTCGAGGTCCATGCCGTTATTCGCAGTGTTGACCGTGCTGTGCGTGGCGTTCCAGTCCGAGACGAGGAATCCCTTGAAGCCCCACTCTTTCTTTAATATCTGGTTGATCAGGTAATCGTTCTCGGTGCAGTGCCATCCGTTGACCTTGTTATAGGCGGCCATTATCGACCACGAGCCGCCTTCCTTTATCGCGGCCTCGAACCCCGGCAGGTATATCTCGCGCAGCGCCCTCTCGTCGACTATCGTGTCTATCGTGCCGCGCTCCCATTCCTGGTTGTTGCACGCGTAATGCTTTACGGTCGCCACGACATTCTTGTCCTGGAGGCCTTTGATATAAGCGACCGCCATCCGCGAGGTCAGGTACGGGTCCTCGCCGAAACTCTCGAAATTCCTTCCGCCCATCGGCACCCTGTGTATGTTTATGCACGGCGCGAGCGACATGTTCCTGCCCTTGGCTTTCGCCTCGTCGGCCAGCGCCGAGGAGACCTCGTATGCCGTCTCGGGGTTCCATGACGCGGCGAGCGACACCGACGACGGGAACGCGGTCGCCTGCCCGTGGCGCACGCCGAGCGGGCCGTCGCACATCTTCAACTGCGGTATCCCGGCCCTGCTTATCGCGTAGGTCTCCATCTCGTTGCCGGCGATAAGTTTTACTTTCTCCTGTATCGTCATCTTGCCGATAATGCCGTCGATCTTCTTTTCGGTCGCGGCGTCTATACTATTACCCGCGGGGGCAGCGCTGCAGGAGACGGAGGATACGGCCAACGCAAAAGCGAGAAAACAGACGAGCGGGTTATTC
>JAGONY010000003.1 GCA_017992785.1 Candidatus Omnitrophota bacterium
TAAGCGAGCTCAATCGCCTCGGCACAGAAGAAGAGCTCCCTTCGCGATCCCGGTTCCTCGGAAGCCGGCAAATATACTTTCACGTCTTTCAGCACTATACCGCGGGAGACCCCGCCTTCGAGCCCCCCTATCTCCCCTTCGAGCCCGATCTTGTCCCTGATCATTTCGAGCGCGGACGTCTTAAAATCCGAAAAGAACACCCTGCCGTGCAGGTCCAGGAACAAAAGGGCCGCAAGGATCAGTGATCCCGCGATGATGACGGCCGTGTTCGGCCTGTGCCTTCTCAAATCCTCTCCGTTCCTACCTTATTCAAATACCAGATGGTCGACTTTCGCGCCGACTTTCACGGTCCCGCCCTTCTTTATCCTTCCCGAGATGATCTCCTCGGCAAGAGGGTCTTCGAGGAAGCGCTGTATCGTCCTCTTTATGGGCCGGGCGCCGTACACCGGGTCAAAACCCTTTTCTATCAGGAAATCCGTCGCTTCTTTGTTCAGGTCTATGATTATTTCGTGCTGTTCCTTCAGGCGGTTCTTAACCTCGGCAACCTCAAGGTCGACTATCTTGTAAAGGTCCTCCTTGGTCAGCGGCCTGAAAACGATTATATCGTCGACCCTGTTTATGAACTCGGGCTTGAACGTCTTCCTGACCTCATCGAGGAGTTTCGTCTTCATCGTCTGGTATGTCATCTCTTCCTTGTCCGACTTGAAGCCCAGTGACCCCTGCTTCCTGAACGTCTCGGCGCCTATGTTCGAGGTCATGATCAGGACGGTATTCTTGAAATCGACCCTGCGGCCGAACGAGTCGGTCAGTCGGCCTTCCTCGAGGACCTGCAGCAGCACGTTGAATACGTCGGGATGCGCCTTCTCTATCTCGTCGAGGAGCACCACCGAATACGGGCGGCGGCGGACCTTCTCGGTCAACTGCCCGCCTTCTTCGTATCCGACGTAGCCCGGCGGCGCGCCGACGAGGCGCGAGACGTTGAACTTTTCCATATACTCCGACATGTCGATCTGTATTATCGCGTCCTCGTCGCCGAAGATCAGCTCCGCAAGCGCTTTCGCAAGCAGCGTCTTGCCGACACCCGTCGGGCCGAGGAATATGAACGAGCCCGTAGGCCTCTTCGGGTCCTTAAGGCCGGCGCGCGAGCGCCTGACCGCGTTCGCGATGGCCCCTATCGCTTCGTCCTGGCCCACGACGCGCCCATGCAGCTGCTCTTCCATCTTCAAAAGCTTCTCGCTCTCCTTCTCCTCGAGCTTCACTATCGGTATGCCGGTCCATTTCGCGACGATCTCGGCGATATCCTCATCGGTTACGCGCGGATACGCCTCCGCCTTCTGCTTCGACCATTCCTTGCGGACCTTCTCGAGCTGGCCCTTCAATTCCCTCTCCTGGTCGCGCAGCCCGGCGGCCTTCTCGAAATCCTGGCCCTTGACCGCGGCCTCTTTCTCTTTCCTGACATGGTCCATCTGCTTCTCGACTTCTTTTATGTCGGGAGGAGTGGTCATCACGTTGAGGCGCGCGCGGGAACCGGCCTCATCGATAAGGTCTATCGCCTTGTCCGGCAGGTACCTTCCCGATATGTACTGGTCGGAGAGTTTTGCCGCCGCGATAAGCGATTCGTCGGTGAACTTGACCTTATGGTGCGCCTCGTACTTGTCGCGCAGGCCCTTCAATATCTCTATCGTCTCCTCGACGCTCGGCGGTTCGACCATTATCGTCTGGAACCTGCGTTCGAGCGCGGCGTCCTTCTCGATATGCTTCCTGTATTCGTCGAGCGTGGTGGCGCCTATGCACTGAATCTCGCCGCGGGAGAGCGCGGGCTTGAGTATGTTCGACGCGTCGATCGCTCCTTCCGCGCCGCCGGCCCCTACGAGCGTATGGAGCTCGTCGATGAAAATAATTATGTTCTCGGAACGCTTGATCTCGTCCATGACCGCCTTGATGCGCTCCTCGAACTGGCCCCTGTATTTCGTGCCGGCGACCATCAGCGCGAGGTCGAGTATCACGACCCTTTTGTCGCGCAATATCTCAGGGATGTCGCCTTTAATGACTTTTTGCGCGAGCCCTTCGACAATGGCGGTTTTGCCTACGCCCGCTTCGCCGAGGAGCACGGGATTGTTCTTCGTCCTTCTGGACAATATCTGTATCACGCGCTCTATCTCGTCCTTCCGGCCTATGACGGGGTCGAGCTTCCCCTCTCGCGCGAGCGAAGTAAGGTCGCGGCCGAACGCGTCTAAGGACGGCGTCTTCGTCTTCGCCTGCGCCTGCTGTTGAGTGAAGCCCGGCGTCGCGGAGCCGAGAAGCGACATGACCTCCTGGCGGACCTTGTTCAGGTCGAGGCCGAGGTTCGTGAGCACCTGGCTTGCCACTCCTTCGCCTTCGCGTATGAGGCCGAGAAGCAGGTGTTCGGTGCCGATATAATTATGGCCGAGGTTGCGCGCCTCGTCGGTAGCGAGCTCGATGACCTTCTTCGCTTTCGGCGTGAAAGGTATGTCGCCGGACACTACGGTCGGCGGGCCGGGCTGCACAATCTTCTCTACCTCGAGGCGTATCGCTTCCAAACTAAGGCCGAGGTTCTGCAGGACCGCTGCGGCGACCCCCTCGCCCTCTTTTATGAGTCCGAGCAGCACATGCTCGGTGCCTATATAATCGTGGTTGAACCTCTTGGCTTCTTCCTTCGCGAGTATTATTACTTTCCTCGCCCTTTCGGTGAACCTCGAGAACATGTTCATCGGGCCCTGCCTCCTTAAGATTTATCGCTTAAATTGAACTTTTCGGAAATAAATTCCGCCCTGACGGCGTCCCTCTCCTCCGCGGACAGCTGCTTCCCTTCCTTCTTCTGCAGGTGCGCGGGCTGTATCTGTATAAAAAGCCCGTTGAGCATGTCGCGGGCGACGCCTTTTATGATGCCGAGGTCGGCGCCGAGGCGTATCGTCGAGAGGAAATTCAGCGCTTCCTCGGTGCTGATGAGTTTCGCGCTCTTGAGCTCTTCGAGCGAGCGCGTTATCCTGTCCTCGAGCAGCAACCGCTGGTTCGCGTATATCGCGGCGCGCGCCGCGTTCTCCTGCTCGATTATCTGTTTTATTATCCTTCCGAGGTTATCGACCATCTCTTCCTCGGAATTCCCAAGCGTCACTTGGTTCGATATCTGGAAAAAATTTCCGTACGACTCGGTCCCTTCGCCGAATAGCCCGCGAGTGGTCATGCCGAGCTTGCCTATCGCCTGGATTATCCTCCCCGCCTGCTTCGTCATCACGAGCGCGGGAAGGTGCACCATGCACGACGCGCGCAGCCCCGTGCCGATGTTCGTCGGGCAGCAGGTCAGGTAACCGACCTCCGGGGAATACGCGAAATCGAGGAACTGCCCGAATTCTCCGTCCATCCTGTCGGCGAGCTTCCATGTATCCTGCAGGTTGAATCCGGACTGCAGGACCTGCACGCGAAGGTGGTCTTCCTCGTTGACCATGACGCTTATGACTTCGCGGTCGCTTATAAGGACCGCCTTATGTTCGGGCCGAAGCGCGTGCTCCCTGCTGACCAGGTGCCTCTCTATGAGCATCTGCTTTTCAAGGCTGTCGAGCTCGCCCATCCGAAGGAACAGCGCGTCCTTAAAAAAATCTATGCGTCCGTAGGCGGACTCGAAATCCGATATGACCGCTTCGAGTTGTTCCGCGTCCGCCCAGTGAGGGAACGGGTATTTTCTCAGGTTGCGCGCGAGGCGTATGCGCGAGGACATCACGATATCCGAGCTCGGCCCGGAACCCCTAAGCCATTCCCCCGCGCCCGTCCAGAGCTCGCCCAGGGTCATTTCTTCTCTCCGGGCTTGTTCTCGAGGTCCCGTATCCGGTCGCGCAGCTTCGCGGCCTCCTCAAACTCCTCACTGTCCACGGCAAGCTGCAGGCGTTGTTTCAGGGCCGATATTTCGGGCCTGTTATCCTGCCCGCCCTGGTGGCCCTTGCCTTGGGCGGATTTGCCCGTGTGCTTCGTCGAGCCGTGTATGCGCTTGAGCAGCGGGCGGAGGTTCTCCCTGAAAGCGAGGTAACAATCGGCGCACCCGAACCTGCCTATCTTCTGGAATTCGTCGAACGTCATGCCGCACTTGTCGCATTTCATCACGCCTGTCCCGGGCTCGCTTAATCCGGCCAGGAAATCGGCTATGCTGAAATGCTGTTCCATCTCGATGCCCTTCTTCTTCGCGCAGGCATCGCAGAGATGGAGCTGCTTGACCTCATCGTTCACGATCTCCGTGAACTCTACTGTAGCATCATTCTTGCCGCAGGCCTGGCAAAGCATCAGAACCTCACGCCGTCGACCTTCGTAAGTTTATGGAATTCGCTTATCAGATTCAACGTCATCTTGCCGACCTTGCCGTCGCCGATCTTGCGCCTGTCCATCCTGACGACCGGGATTATCTCGGCAGCGGTCCCCGTTAGGAACATCTCGTCCGCGTTGAAGAGGTCGTACCTTGTAAGGACCTCCTCATGGATCGGGATCTCCTTCAGGTGCGCGATATCGATGACCGCGCCTCGCGTGATCCCGCGCAGGACGCCGCTGTGTATCGGCGGCGTGAAGAGCGAGCCGTTCTTGACGGTAAATATGTTGTCTCCGGTGCATTCCGCGACATAACCCTCGGAATTGAGCATGACGGCCTCTTCGACTCCCGCGTTTATCGCCTCGACCTTCGCGAGTATATTGTTAAGGTAGTTCAGCGATTTTATCTGCGGGTTGACCGATTCATGGATATTCCTCTGCGTCGATATCGTCACGATCTCGAGTCCCTTGTCGTAAAACTCCTGCGGATAGAGCTTGATCTTGTCGGTTATGATGATGATCGTCGGTTTCGAGCACTTCCTCGGGTCGAGCCCGAGGTCGCCCATGCCGCGCGTGACGATCAATCGTATATACGCATCCTTCATCTCGTTCTCTTTAAGCGTCTTCTTGACCGCCTCGACCATTTCCTCCTTGGACATCGGGATCTCGAGCATTAACGCGTGGGCGGACTGGTAGAGCCTGTCGATGTGCTCCTTGCATTTGAATATGAGCCCGTCGTACGTGCGTATGCCTTCGAAGACGCCGTCGCCGTATAGCAGGCCGTGGTCGAAGACCGAGACCTTCGCGTCCTCCCTATTGTGGAACCTCCCGTCGATGTAGATCTTCAGCGTCATGATCATTGTCTCCTTGATTATTATACTATTACTCCGTCCTTTATGCGCACGACCCTGCGGGCCTCTTCTGCTATGCCGGCGTCGTGTGTCACTATTATCATTGTCATTTTACGCTTTTTATTCAATTCCCACAACAACTCAATTATGTTCCTGCCCGTATCGGAATCGAGGTTGCCTGTCGGTTCATCGCACAGCAACAGCTCCGGCTCGTTGGTCAGCGCGCGCGCTATCGCGACCCTCTGCTGTTCGCCCCCGGAGAGCTGCCCGGGCTTGTGGCGCATGCGGTCTGCGAGCCCGACGGCGGCGATAAGTTCCTCTGCCGCGCTGCGGGCTTTGCCGCGGGCTTTTCCCGCTATGAGCGCTGGCAGCATAACATTCTCGACGGCGTCGAATTCCGGCAGCAGGTGGTAGAACTGGAATATGAAACCGATCTTTTCGTTCCTAATCTTCGCGCGCTCGCTGTCGGAAAGCGAAAATATATCCTTGCCGCCGAACCTGACCTCTCCGTCCGTCGGAGCATCGAGCCCTCCGAGCAGGTGCAGCAACGTGCTCTTGCCCGCGCCCGAAGGCCCGAGCAACGCGAGTACTTCTCCTTTGCCGGCCTTAATGTCTACGCCTTTCAGGACCTCGAGCTGCCTCGTCCCGTTGCGGTATACCTTACGAAGGCCTTTCGCTTCTATCATATCATTCATACCTCAAAGCGTCCACGGTGTTGAGCTTCGAGGCCTGCCACGCCGGGTAGACGCAGGCCAGCAAGCTTACCGCCAATGCCGCGACCACTATCGCGGCCACATCCCCTGCCTGGATGTCCACCGGGAACCTGTCAATGTAATACGTGTCCTTCGGTAATTTTATGAACTGGTATTTCTCGAGCAGGTATCCGAGGCCGAGGCCTCCGGCCACGCCGAGCGCGGTGCCTATGAGCCCTATAATGAAACCCTGCAGCGTGAATATGGCCATCACCGAAGCGTTCGTCGAGCCGATCGATTTCAGTATGCCGATATCCCTCGTCTTTTCCATGACAACCATTATCAGCGTGCTCGCTATATTCAGGCATGCCACGGCGACTATCAGCGCGAGTATCCAGAACATCGTGACCTTCTCGAGCTTCAGCGCCGCGAACAGGCTCTTGTTCAGGTCTATCCAGCTCTTGACGTAATAGGGGAACCTCAACTGCTTCTGCAATTCCGCCCGCAGCGATTGCGCCCTGAATGCGTCGCCAATGCGTATCCCGATGCCGCCTATTTTTTCGCCCGCGCCGAACAACGCCTGCGCGTCCTTCAGGCC
This sequence comes from Candidatus Omnitrophota bacterium, assembly GCA_017992785.1. Classification (GTDB taxonomy): domain Bacteria; phylum Omnitrophota; class Gorgyraeia; order Pluralincolimonadales; family Pluralincolimonadaceae; genus UBA6215. The sequence continues at coordinate 6,453 of JAGONY010000003.1, forward strand.
GACGAACAGAAGCCCCGAATCATATTCATAATAACCGGAGTTGAAGATCCCCGCTATCCTGAAATCCTTATCGGTCCCCTCGGCAGGAGAAATTATCGATACGCTGTCGCCTATCTTCAAGCCGAACCTCGAGGCGAATTCGGAACCTATGAGCATCCCGCCGTTGGCGGCGCCGAGGATCGAACCGGACCTCATATAATCCCCGACCTTCGAGACCTTCGATTCCTCTTCGGGCACGATACCCCTGACTACGACTCCCTGCATGCTTCCGCCGACCTTCGCGAACGCCTGCCCGTCCAGGAAAGGCGCCGCGGAGATTATCTCCGGGCTCGCGGCCTTTATCTTTTGGATGACCCCTTCGGGGTCATCCATGCCGCCTTCCTGCTCTACGACGAGGTGCGAGTTCGCGCCGATGACCTTTTCGCGCAGCTCGTTATCGAACCCGGACATGACCCCGATGACGACTATAAGCGCGCAGACCCCGACCCCGACCCCTAAGACGGATATAAGGCTTATGATGGATATGAATTTCTCTTTTCGCTTCGCGGTGATATACCTCGAGGCGATCAACAGTTCATAGCGCATATTTCGAAGATATCTTGGTTACTGTTGTTCCGGTTTCAGCTGCGGGAAGAGTATTACGTCTTTGATCGAATCGCAGCCCGCCAATAGCATCGCGAGCCTGTCTATTCCGATGCCGAGTCCGCCCGCCGGAGGCATTCCGTATTCGAGCGCGCGCACGAAATCATCGTCTATGGCTTTCGATCCTGCGACAGCAGCTGCCGCCTGCTCCTCGAACCGGGCCTTCTGCTCAATCGGGTCGTTCAGCTCTGAATAGGCGTTTGCGAGCTCCTGCCCGTTGATGAAAAGCTCGAACCTCTCGGTCAGTTCCGGCTCGCCCGGTTTCTTCTTCGACAAAGGGCAGAGCGCGGCCGGGTAATCTATTATAAAAGTCGGCTTCATGAGCTTCGGCTCGACCGTCTTCTCGAATATCTTGTTCGCGAACTCCTCGTCGATCTTCGCTTCCCTGATGTCGAGGCCCATGTCCTTCGCGACCTTCTTGAGATCTTTCTCCTTCTTGTAGTCGATGCCCGAATATTTCAGTATCGCCTCGCGGAAAGGTATCCTGTCCCACGGAGGCGTAAGGTCGACCGCCTCGCCCGCGTCCCCGCGCTTGACGACGTAACCGCCGAAGAGGTGCTTCGCCGCGTCGGTTATCAGCTCCTCGGTCAGGTTTATCATGTCCTCGCAGTTGCCGTACGCCTGGTAGACCTCTATCATAGTGAATTCGGGATTATGCCGCGGCGATATCCCCTCGTTCCTGAAGTTCCTGTTTATCTCGTAGACCTTCTCGAACCCGCCGACGAGCAGCCGTTTCAGGTAGAGCTCGGGCGCTATCCTCATGTAGAGGTCGATGCCGAGCGCTTCGTGGTGCGTCTTGAACGGTTTCGCTGTGGCACCTCCGGGCATCGCCTGCATCATAGGCGTCTCGACTTCCATGAACCCCTTCGCGTCGAGGAAAGACCTTATGCGCGCGATCATCTTTATGCGCAGCTCGAAGACCTTCTTGACATCCTCGTTGACGATCAGGTCGACATACCTCTGGCGGTACCTTATCTCGATATCCTTGAGGCCGTGCCATTTCTCGGGCAGCGGCTTTATCGATTTCGAGAGCATCGTGAAATCTTCCGCGTGGACGGTCGGTTCCCCGGTCCTCGTCTTGAAGGCCTTGCCGTGTATGCCGACTATATCGCCTATGTCGATATTCCCGAACGCTATCCCGGCTTTTTCCGGGAGCTCGGCGGCCTTGATGTAATTCTGTATCTTTCCCGTGGCATCCTTGACGTCTATGAAGCATGACTTGCCGTGGGAACGGACGGCCATGACCCTTCCGGCAATGGCTACCTTCAGCTCTTTTGCCGCGGCGTCATCAAAGTTTTGCAATAACTCGTTGATATTTATGGACTTGGTAAATCTCCCCCCGTAGGGATCGATGCCGGCAGCCCGCAAATTATCGAGTTTTATTAACCTTTGCTTGATAAGATCGTTTATTTCTTCCAATTTTTCCGCCTTAAATTGATATAATTATAGATTGAATAAAGGGTTAAGTCAAACAAAAAAGCCCCGGCGCATATCCAGGCGAACAGGTCTCCGTACTTCATATACAGCGTTTGGCCCCTTGCCGGTATTATATTCGCTGTCGCGAACCCCTCCGTAAACATCTTCTTTCCGGAAGTGTCCTGCACGCTCTGGGTGATCCTGCCGCTGCGGTCAATGAAGCACGAATAACCGGTATTTGCGGCTCTTACGACATTGAGCCGGTTCTCGGCCGCGCGGAATACCGACGACTGGGTATGCTGGTACGGCGCGCCCGAATCCATATACCACGCGTCGTTCGTTATGACGACGAGGAACTCGGCGCCCCGCCTCGCGAATATCCTCGAGATCTCCGGGAAGACGTCCTCGAAGCATATCAGCACGGCGAATTTCACGAGGCCCCTCTTCTGGGTCGGTATCTCGAATAATGTGTAATCCTTGCCCGGCGAATAATCCTCGCCCATGTCGTAACGCTTCTTTATGAACGAGAGGTACGAGTTGCCGAGCGGAACATATTCCCCGAACGGCACGAGATGGACCTTGTCGTAGCGTTGGACCAGTTCGCCCGTATTCGATATCAGCACCGCGCTGTTGTAATAACGCACGCCCTCGGGCACCTTCTCGGTCTGGGTGCCGACCAGGATATAGGAGCCCGTCTCTTTCGCGAGCGCCGTTATCCTGTCGCGCAGTTCTTTCTGCGTCTCGAGGAAACCCGGAACGGATGTCTCGGGCCAGACGATGAGGTCGGGTTTCTCCTTTGCCGCTTCTTTCGTTAACGCGATATATTTATCAAGTATGCCGCCGGCGAACCTCTCATCCCATTTCTCCGATTGCGGGATATTCCCCTGTATGACCGAGATCTTCACAGGTTCGCCCGTATTACGGATGTCCTGGACATAGTAGCCGTATATCATCACCGCTATCATTATGATCACCAGCAGCGCGAGATACCTCTCCTCGGTCTTTTGCCCTTTTATCTTCTTCTTTATCTTCGACGATATTATGACGTTCGTAAATACGACGAGGAAAGAGACGCCATACGCGCCGAAAGTGTCCGCGATCTGTATCATCGGCAGCGTCTCCCACTGCGTATGGCCGAGCAATGCCCATCCGAAACCCGTGAAGATATTGCTCCTGAGGAACTCGATCGCGACCCAGAGGCAGCTGACAAGCAGGGCGAACCTCAGGCGCGGCTTCCGGAACTGCATCGACAGCAACTCCGCGCCTAACGCGAAGAGCCCGAAGAATATCGCGAGGTAAAGCGTCAGGATGATGATGCCTATTATCGCGACATACCCGAGCCAGTAGAGCGTGCCGGCAAAGAAAAGTAGGCCCGTTATGTACCCGGTGAAGAAGGCCTGCAGCGGGCGTTCGCCGCGTATCGCTATCAGCATCGGCACGAGCGCGAACCACGCGACATATGACATGCTGAACGCCGGATACGAAAGCGTCAGCAGTAACGCCGACAACAGCGGAAGATATACTAAGCGCCGCAGCATTTTTTATATTTCTTTCCGCTCCCGCACGGGCAGGGGTCGTTCCTGCCGACCTTGGGAGCATCTCTTTCTATGGGAACCTGCCTGACATCTTGTGGAGACGCTTCAGGCGGAGCCCCGTGCCCGTCCTCGGGACGGGAGGCGATCCTCGACGCGAGCGAACCCATGTCGCGGTGTATCATCTGCTGCGGCACGGAGTCGAAGACGCCCTTGGGTTTCTCCTGGCTGACGACCTGTACCCTGAAGATCAGCTCGAGCGCGTCATCCTGTATGCTGTTCATCATCTGCTCGAACATAGCGAAACCTTCGTTCTTGTATTCTATGAGCGGGTCCACCTGCCCGTACGCGCGCAGGCCTATGCCTTCCTTGAGCCCATCCATCGCGTAGAGGTGTTCCTTCCATTTCGAATCTATCATATCGAGCAGTATCGTCTTTTCTATACGGCGGGCGACGTCGGCGCCGAGAACGAACTCCCTCTTCTCGTAATGCTTGTTTATTATCCCGAGCAGCGCCTCCCTTACCTGTTCGCGCGAGCCCTTGAACAGCTCATCGCGCCCGGCCGGTAACGCTATGCCGAGCTTCCCGCGGAACCATTCGTCGAGGCCTTTGAAATCCCATTCGTCGGGATGGAGTTTTTCTTCCATGAAACGGCCCATCGCGCCGTCGAGGCCGTTCTCCACCGCCGCAGCGACGTATTCGCGCAGGTCCCTGCCTTCGAGGACCGAGCGCCTCTCGGCGTAGATGACCTCCCTCTGCTTGTTCATTACGTTATCGTATTCGAGGAGCTGTTTCCTGATCTCGAAGTTGTGCGCTTCGACGCGTTTCTGGGCGGTCTCTATCGATTTCGAGACTATCGGGTGCTCTATCGGCTGGCCCTCTTCCATCCCGAGCTTTTCCATTATGAACTTGATCCTGTCGGAGCCGAATATCCTCATGAGGTCGTCCTCGAGCGAGAGGTAGAACCTCGACGAACCCGGGTCTCCCTGGCGGCCGCAGCGCCCGCGCAGCTGGTTGTCTATGCGGCGCGCCTCATGGCGCTCGGTTCCGAGCACGTGAAGGCCGCCCAGTGAAACTACACGGTTGTGCTCGTCCTCGACCTTCGACTTGAACTTCAGGAGCATCTCGGCCTTCTCTTTCGGGTCTATGTCCTTCGGCTCGATGCCCTTCTGCTTAAAATAGTCCAGCGCCATATATTCGGGGTTGCCGCCGAGAAGGATATCGGTGCCGCGGCCCGCCATGTTCGTGGCGATCGTGACGGCCTGGTAACGGCCCGCCTGCGCGATGATGCTCGCTTCCATCTCGTGGTATTTCGCGTTCAGGACCTGATGCGGTATCCCGCGGCGCTGCAACATATGGCTAAGGCGTTCGGACTTCTCTATCGATATCGTGCCGACGAGCACCGGCTGGCCTTTCTTGTAAAGCTCCGCTATCTCGTTCGCGGCCGCCTCGAACTTCTCCTTCTCGGTCTTGTATATCGAATCGGGGAAATTCGTCCTGATAAGCGGCTTGTTCGTCGGGACGACTATAACGTCGAGCTTGTATATCTGGCTGAACTCGTTCGCCTCGGTCGCGGCGGTGCCGGTCATGCCGGCGAGCTTGTCGAACATCCTGAAATAGTTCTGGAACGTGATGGTCGCGAGCGTCTGGTTCTCGCGCTCGATCTTCACGCCCTCTTTCGCCTCGACCGCCTGGTGCAGGCCGTCGGACCACCTGCGCCCCGGCATCAGGCGCCCGGTGAACTCGTCGACTATTATGACCCCGCCGTCCTTGATGACATACTCGACGTCGAGCTTGTAGAGTTCCTTCGCGAGCAGCGCCTTCTCGACGCAGTGCCTCTCCTCGGCGAATTCCATCGAATGCATGTCCTTGATGCCCCACGCCTTGACGACCTTCGCTTCGCCCTGCTCAGTAAGGTAGACCGCGTGGCTCTTCTCGTCGACAATGTAATCGCCGGTCTCTTCTTTCGTCTCCTGGTCCTTCTCGCCCTTCTGCAGGCCCCTGACGATATCGGCGGCCCTGTAATATTTCTCGGTGGATTCCTCAGCCGGGCCGGATATGATCAGCGGCGTCCTCGCCTCGTCGACGAGTATCGAGTCGACTTCATCGACGACGGAATAATGCAGGTTGCGCTGGACCATGTCCTCGAGCCGGTACTTCATATTATCGCGCAGGTAATCGAAACCGAATTCGTTGTTCGTGCCGTATGTTATGTCGCTGCGGTAGGCGGCCTGGCGGTCCCTGTCGTTCATGTCGTGCTGTATCATGCCGACGGTCAGCCCGAGGAACTCGAATATCGGGCCCATCCAGTACCTGTCGCGTTTCGCGAGGTAATCGTTGACCGTCACTATGTGCACGCCGAGGCCCGTAAGCGCGTTAAGGTATGCCGGCAGCGTAGCGACGAGCGTCTTTCCTTCGCCGGTCGTCATCTCAGCGATCTTGCCCTCGTGCAGCACCATTCCGCCCATAAGCTGCACGTCGAAATGGCGCATGCCCGTCGTCCTCCTGCTCGCCTCGCGCACGACGGCGAACGCCTCCGGCAGTATCTCCTCGAGAGCGTCCATCTCGAGCTTGCGCCTCTCGTCCTTACCCATCGAGGCGAGGTTCTGGCCCTTGAACTTATCCCTGAGCCGCGCGCGGTATTCATCCGTCTTCGCGCGCAGCTGCGCGTCCGATAATTTGGAGACCTTCTCCTCGAACGAGTTTACCAGCGCGACCTTCGGCCTCAGCCGCTTGATCTCCCTGTCGTTATGCGTTCCTACAACCGCCGAAAAAATATTACCTATCATTTTTTATCCTTATCCGCTGACCATTTCACGTACGCTTCAATCAATTCACCGAGCTCGCCGTCGAGCACCTGGTTTGCCTTTCCGGTCTCGAATTCCGTCCTGTGGTCCTTGACCATCATATACGGGTGCAGCACATAAGAGCGTATCTGGCTGCCCCACTCTATCTTCTGCTTCTCCGAATACATCGACTTAAGTTTCTCTTCCTGCTCCTGCTGCTTCTTCTCGAACAGCCGCGCCTTCAGGACCTTTATCGCCGAGTGCTTGTTCTTCAGCTGGGAGCGCTCGTTCTGGCACTGCACGACGAGCCCCGTCGGGATATGCGTTATCCTGACGGCGGAGTCGGTCGTGTTGACGCCCTGGCCTCCCGGGCCCGACGCGCGGTAAACGTCTATGCGCAGATCTTTCTCTTCGACCTGTATGTCTATATCGTCCTCGACCTCGGGGATCACGTCCACCGACGCGAAAGACGTGTGGCGCCTCTTGTTCGAATCGAACGGCGATATCCTGACGAGCCGGTGGACGCCGCGCTCGGACTTCAGGTAGCCGAACGCGTAATCCCCCTTCACGAGCATCGTGACGTTCTTCGCGCCCGCCTCCTCGCCCTCGAGATAGTCAAGGACTTCAACTTTGAAGCCCCTGTTCTGCGCGTAGCGGACATACATGCGGAAGAGCATCGCGGCCCAATCGCACGACTCGGTGCCTCCGGCGCCCGCGTTTATCGAGAGGATCGCCGCGGACCTGTCGTGCTCGCCCGAAAATAAGGCGGTGAACTCGATGCCGGCAATCTTCTTCGCGAGGTTTTCGAGGTCACTCAAAAGCTGGGATATCGAGGCGCTGTCGGACGATTCCGTTATGCCCGCAAGCCCGGCGAGGTCATCAAGCTCCCTGGCGGATGCCTCCCACGGCTCAAGCTTCGCCTTGAGGGATTTCATCTCCTGGATGGTCTTGTTGGCCTTCTGCTGGTCGTCCCAGAAACCCGGGGCGGCCATCCGCTCTTCGTATTCTTTTATCTTCGTCCCGGCGGTATCAAGGTCAAAGATACCTCCGCAGGTTGGCGAGCGTGGTTTTGGCTTCTTCTATCTTCTTTTTCAGGTCTTCTAACATGGGAAAATTATACCAATTCGGGGGGTTTAAAACAAGGACAATAAATCGCTTTTTCCGGCTTTGACCGTCGCGCCGGGGGCTATGCCGTTCTTCGTGAACCAGCCGCGGTTGGCCTCGAGCGCGAAGCGGATTTTGCGGGATACCTATAAGACCGGCGTCTCGTCCAGGGGGGCCATATCGCGGATCTCGAGAATGACGCCGGCGCTGTCTATGAAAGCTACCGACAGCGGGATGTGCGTGTCTTTCATGTACATCATCATCTGCTGCGGCCGGTCGTAAAGGAAGAGCATCCCTTCGTCTTCCCCGAGTTCCTGGCGGTGCATCAATCCCGCCTCCTTCTGCTGCTGGGTCCTGGCGAGTTCGACTTTAAGGGCCTTTGGGCCGACCTGTAGTATAGTTATAGGGAGCGCGGCGGGGATACCCGCGAACGGCAGGAGTATTGCGGAAGCAAGCACGCAGACCGCAAGCAGCGAGCGAAACGGGATCTTTGCCGGGATCAAGTGTTGTCCTCTACTGTGTATGCCCCGGCCTTGAACGGCACACTTGCCATCCCGGAACAAATTTTCCATTGCCCACTTTCTTTGGTGAGCGTCAGGGCATAGCGAAAAAGCGCTTTAACTTCTTTTCCTCCGGTTTGGTAAGAAATCGGCAATTCAACGAGAACACTGGCAAGCGTGGAAAGCGCTTCAACATGGAATCGGCGATGCTGTCCCCAGTGAATATTGGTCATGTTCTCAAAGTCGCGTTTGAAAGCAGCGCTCATTTCATCGCGTGTCTTAAAAACCTCGTTTTCATTGGTTCCAAATATAAGGATCGGGCTTGAAACCGATATCAAAGACATACACCTCTCGATGCTTTTCTGCGCGTAACTATCAAGGAAATCCTTGACCACATCCGATACGGCCTGTTTTTCATTAGTCATTGTTTCACTCCTTTCTGTTAGTCGAACATTTGAACTCAGCGGCTGCGACCATTAAAACAGGATGCCAGCACCGTCCGCTGGAGTGAATTGTTAGGCTATTTATTTCTTCCTGAAGCTTTTTTTAGTTCCTCGATAAATTGAGGGTCGGCTTTTCCTCCCAATACTTCCATTTTATGTATATCCGCCCATGCTTTATCGTAATCTTTTTTGTAGAAATATGCGATTGCCCTATTGTTAAATAGGTTAGGAGAATCGGGGAATAGTTTCATTGCTTTATTAAAATCTTCTACCGCGAGGTCCTGCTTGCCAACGCTGCTATATGCTAAACCGCGGCTACAATATATTTCCCACAGATTAGGATCAATCTCTATTCCTTTTGTATAATCTGCAATAGCTTGGTATTGATCGCCCATTTTGGCATATGATATTCCGCGAGTACAATATGCTGTGGCAAACTTTGGGTTTAACTCGATGGCTTTTGTGAAGTCTAATATGGCTTTATTGTTCTCACCTTTCAAATCGTAGGCTCCTCCGCGCTTCCAGTAAGTATCGGGGTCTTTAGGATTAATCGTTATGGCTTTATTGAAATCCGAGAAAGCCTTTTTAAATTCTTTCTTCATGGCATAGGCAGCACCTCGCTGCCTGTATGCTTCCGCATAGTTAGAATCGATCGAAATGGCCTTATTTAGTTCGGCTATTGATTCATCAAACTTATTTTGTGTTGCGTATTCCCATGCTTTATCATATGCCGCTTTTGCGTTTCCTTTTTCCGGAGCGCTATATTTACAGGAAGTTAAAAATAATGAAAACAGCACCAAAATTGCTAATATTTTATAATTCCGCATTATTACTCATCCTTATTTTTCGCCTAACGCAAAAATCAGCGGCGGCTGAAAGACGTCCGCTGGATTGCCTTGTTGGGTGCCGCTTTAAAAAAAGAGATATCGGGGCACCCTTTTTGAATAATTCTCAAAAGTCACGCCATACTTGTCCTTACAGATCCGCTCTTCCGCCAGAATCATCAGGTGTTGAAACAAGCTGGCAATAAACAGGTATGCGACCAGCATGATATTGGCGGTCGCAAGACAAATCCCTAAGAAGACAATTGTTGCGCTCACATACAGCGGGTTTCTCGTAAAGCGATACGGTCCTTCTCGAAACAAATCGTCACGCGGTGTTTCAATTATTACCTTGAGCGAAACAACAAAGGCGACTATGCCAAAGATGTAAAGCAGGATACCAAGGTATAAAAGAGGAAGTGTTTTGGTGAACGGTGTCCATACAGTCGCGATCATGAACGGATATGGTGCTATAGACGCAAGAATGGTGAAGACTCTTTCTTTCCTGGTATACCCGGTCATATCAGACATTCTCTTGGCTATATCCTTCTTCGTACCCATGAAAAAAATTCCAAGAACTGCAAATAGTAGAGAAAGAGGCCATGCATTCCAGACAGATAGTTTAAATATCGACATCATTTTCTTTTACACCCAACATTTGAACTCAGCGGCGGCGACCCCGGGTCGCCGATAGCCTGAAACGCCTGGTTAGAGCCTCTCTTCAATTCGTTGAAGAGCTGAAGCCACGTCTTCCCGTGAAGTATTGATGTGGAGCACATTCGTCGATTCTGGTTTGTAGTCAGTATCGAGGTCGTGGCTCTTGCAAACATCCAGGATCGTCTCCGCCTTAGTGATCTTCGATGTCGCGATTCTGGATTCGTCGGAACATCGCCGCGCAGAGTCTTCAATAGTGCAATGTAGTTGAACGATCAACGGGAACTCTTCATTGGTTAATGCGGCCTCATATTGGATCATGATCTCGTTGTCATGTGGATGATCGTAAACCATTGTGAATATCGTTGGCACGTTGGCTTGTGCCGCCATGGTCAGCACGGTCTTTCTGAGGGCGTGGAGCAGGTCATTCGGGATTCGGGTCTGATCTGCTGTCAGGACAGTCACCGCGTCAATTGAACGATGATTATCAAACAGAAAATATCCACGCCTTGCGGCCAATTCCTTTGCAAGAGTCAACTTGCCTGCCGCTGGAGGTCCGATGATTATTATGTTTCTCATTTCCTTGGCTCTAACATATAATATACGAATTCACTTTTCCGTGTATTTACTCCAATTCCTGCCCGAGATATATCGACGAGCGCGGGGCGTGGTATGCCAGCATCACAAGGGCAAATCCGGCGAAGTAAAGCATGTCCTTGACGAAATAACCGTTGAAACGCAGGACGAGCCCGAGTATCGCAATCGCCTCCGACAGCGCCCATACGGCCACAAAAACGGTCATTGTCCTCTTTATCTCCTCGGGGCTTCCGGGTTTTAACTTCCCCTTCCGGAGCAGGCCCGTCAGCGCATATCTCCTCATGGCAACCGATATCGCAGCCATCACGACGGATTCGATGGCGAAGATTGTCATCAGCGGTTTCGGCGCCACCCCAACCTCGGGCATGTAATTCACGGTGGCCGTGCACGCGATAAAAAGATACAGGAATATGGCCGCTACAAATGACGCCCATATCACCCAAAGCATCACGCCGCGGTTCATTCTTTTTCCTTATACGAGAGCGCCTTGTGTATCTCCTGTTTGACCTGCTCGAGGTCGAACGGCTTGGTCAGGTAGCCGATAACGCCGAGGTTGTACGCCTTCTTTATGTCGGTATACCCTCCGAGCGCGGAGATGATCACTATCGGTATGGCTTGCGTTACGGGATCCTTATTAAGCATCTCGCAGACCTCGAACCCGCCGATATCCGGCATCATCAGGTCGAGCAAAATGAGGTCGGGCGCGAAGAGCCGGACCTTCTCGACCACATTCCTCGCGTCATTGAACGCCTCGACCTGGAACTCCCCGCCGGCTTCCAGGCTCTTCTTCAGGAAGAACGCGAAATCCGCCTCATCGTCGATGATAAGGATCTTACTCATCTCTCCTCCGTCATTTCTTCGCCTGTTCGACAAGCTTACGGACTTCCTCTATCGAGGACGTCGGGCTCCCTACCTGCTTGCCTTTCCTGTCAAACACACGTATGTTCGGCACGGACCGTATGCCGTATTTCTCGCAGACCGGGGTTCCCCAGTTGACGATATCTATCTTCCTGAGCACGACGTCGGGGTCCGATTTCGCGAGCTCCTCCAATTTCGGCGCTATCGCCTTGCACGGCCCGCACCACTCAGCGTAGAAATCAATTATATTTATCCTGCCGGGCTCAAGCAGGAGGGCCAGGTCGACATCCGCGCCCCCCTTTGAGATGACAGCCATATCGGCGACGAGTTTTATGCCTTCGACGTTCTGCATGAATATCCTCTGGTCGGGGCCCGAATCGCTCTTCAACACGAGCACGCCGTGCGAAAGATATGCCGGAGTTCCGGACAGCTTTCTATTGCCCTTAAGGCGGACCTCGGCTTTCTTGATGGCGGCGAACTCGAGCTTCTCCACCTGCATCATCTTATATTTTTTTTCGGCTCCTTCAGAGGCGGCGAACGTTACCGAGTTCTTGTCGATAGCGACGGCGTTGCCGTCTATCTTCTTGTTGCCGAAGAGCGTAAGCGTATCCGCGTCCGCGAAAGACGGCAGCAGCAATAAAAACAATACGATACACAGCGCCTTTTCAAGGGATAACAATACCTTTTTCAGTTCTTTCCCGTAGGCGTAACCGCCGATATCGCCGTCGGAGGCGACGATGCGGTGGCAGGGTATTATAAGAGGCCAGGGGTTGCGGTGGAGCGCCTGCGCTACGGCGCGTGTCGCTTTAGGATTCCCTATCTTTCCGGCGACCCAGGCGTATGTGCGCGTCTCGCCGGAGGGTATCTTCATTATGCATTCGTAGACGCTTATCTCGAACGCGGTGCATCCGTCAAACAGGGCGGACTTTTTTGCGGACTGTGCTTTTCCTTTTTTTTGTTTCACCTACAAGCGCCTTTCGCCTTAATATGTGGTGGTACCTTATCGCGAACCTGTGTGATTCGTCGCGGACCCTCTGGATAAGCTGCAACGCTTTCGATGAAGGCGGCAGCGTTATCGGCAGGGCCTTATCCAGAGTATATATGTGCTCAAACACTTTTGCAAGCCCTATCATGGGGATCTCCCCCAGTCCGAGCGCTTTCGTCTCGATCGCGGCCGAAGAGAGGTGCCCGCGCCCGCCGTCAATCAGTATGAGGTCCGGCAGCGCGTCACCGCGTTTCAGGACGCCGCTGTAACGCCGGCGGACTATCTCGCGCATCATGGCGTAGTCGTCCTGCCCCTGCACTTCTTTTATCCTGAACATCCTGTAATTAGCCTTGTCCGGGCGGCCGTCTTTGAACGAGACCATCGAGCCGCAGGCGTTCTCGCCCTTTATATTCGAGATGTCGAACGCTTCTATGCGCCGCGGCAAAGACTGCAGGCCGAGGACCCCGGCAAGTTCGGAAAGGCCCTGCGCGCCCGATGCGCCCCCCGCCCTCTTATGGACCGCGGTGCTGAGGGCCTCTATCTGGTCGCGGGCCTCCGCCGCTTCCTCGAACCGTTTTTGGGAGGCGGATTCCCTCATCTTGGCGGCCAGCCGCCTGATGAGCTCGCCCTTCTTCCCCTCGATGAAGAGTATGGCCTCTTTTATCCTGCCGGCATAATCTTCTTTCGATATCTTCCCCTCGCACGGCGCCGAGCAGAGCCCGAGGTCGTCGTAGACGCACGCTTTCTTTGGCATTGAAGGGCACGTCCGGAACATGAATATCCGGCGTATCGCCCTGACCGCTTCGTGTAAAAGCGTCGCGTCGGTATAAGGCCCGAAATATATCGAGCCGTCGCTCTTCTTACCGCGCGCTACCATGATGCGCGGGAAGTCGTCGGACATTGTTATCTTGATAAGCGGGTATGTCTTGCTGTCGCGGAGTTCGACGTTGTATTTCGGCTGGTATTCCTTGATGAGGTTTGATTCGTAGAGCAGCGCCTCGGCTTCCGTCGCGGTCGTCACGAAATCTATGTCGCGTATCTTCGCGACGAGCGCCTCGATCCTCGGGCCGTGGCCTTTCGAGCGCTGGAAATATGAGCGGACCCTGTTGCGCAGCGAGGACGCCTTGCCTACGTACAGGACCTTCCCGTCGCCGTCCTTGAAGATATAGACGCCCGGCTGCAGCGGGAGGCCGCTTACTTTCTCCTTGAGATCCATTTTACCGCACCCTTGAATTCTTCGACCTTTAGGACGACACAGGCGGCAAAAAACACCGCGATGCCGGCGGGGACCATCACCGCTACCTTCGCGACGGGGCGCATTATCAAATTCGCGTCGAGAAGCAGCAATACGGCCGCCATGGCGGCGGAGGCCGCCAATACGCGCATGAATGAATCCACTACCGGCCCCGCTCCGAGATGCCCTATCTTCTTGCCGAGCATGGAAAATAGCATGAAGAAGTTCGCGATGCTCGCGAGGGATGTGGCCAGCGCGAGGCCCCCCACCTTCAACGGGAACATCAACGCGACGTTCAGTATTATGTTTATCACGAGCGCGGCGGCCGCGGCCTTTACCGGTGTCTTCGTGTCCTTAAGCGAGTAGAACGCCGAGACGAGTATCTTGACCCCGGCATAAGCGAAGAGGCCGATCGAGTAGAACAACAGCGCGTTCGCGGTTATCTGCGTCGAATAGCTGTCGAACGAGCCCCTTTCGAAGAGCGCGCGGACTATCGGGGAAGCAAGCACTATCAACCCGACGGATGAAGGCACCGTTATGAAAAATACCGAACGCAGCGAGAACGAGAGCGTCTGCTTGAACTGCTCGATATCTTCCTTTGCGGCGTGTTCCGACATTGTCGGCAGCATTGCCTGCGAGAAGGCCGTCCCGAATATCGCGAGCGGCAGCATCCAGAGGCGGTTCGAGTAATATATCGCTGCGATCGCCCCTTCGCCGACGATCGACGAGAGCGAAGCGAGTATCGTATTGACGAAGACGTTAACCTGGTAGATGCTCGCGCCCAACACGCGCGGGACGAGCAACCTGCCTACTTCCGAGGCGCCCGGATGCCTGAATTTGTCGAGCCGCGGGAACATGAGGCCCCTTGAAGCGAGCTGCGGAACCTGGACCAGCAGTTGGAGCACCCCTCCCGCGAGCACGCCCAACGCGAGGCCCATTACCGGCACCTGCATTACCGGGCAGAGCCATAACGCGGCCGCTATGAAAACGATGTTCCAGAGCGGCTGGCTGAACGCCGACGCCCCGAACAGCTTGAGCGAGTTCAGGATGCCGGTCGTGTAGGCGGTAAGCCCGACAAGGAATATATAGGGGAACATCCAGCGTGTAAGCTCTACGGTAATGCGGAACTTCTCGGGGTCCCTGACGAAACCGGGCGCTATCAGCGCGACTATCGCCGGGGTAAAAACCATCCCGAGCGCCGTTATCGCGGCAAGGACGACTATCATCACGTTGAGCAGGGCCTGCGCGAGCCCCCAGAACTCCTCTTTGGTCTTCTTGACGGCGTAAGAGCTCAGGACCGGCACGAAAGCTGCGTTGGCGGCGCCCTCCCCGACGAGGTCGCGGAGCATGTTAGGTATCCTGAAAGCGACGACAAACGCCTGCAGGGGCACCGAGGTGCCGAATACCGCGGCTATTATTATGTCCCGTACGAAGCCGAGCATGCGGCTCGCCGATATGCCGAGGCCGATGATCCCGGCCGATCTTGCCAGCGATTTATGAGTTGACATTTTATGCCTTATATGGTATTTTTACATAACCGTAACTTGAAAGGAGAAACACAGTTGCCAAATCTACCAAATGCCGCAAAAAGAATACGCCAGGACAAGAAAAGGCGCGAAAGAAACGATAAAGTCGAGTCCGAAATAAGAAACCTCGCGAAGAAGTTCATGATGGCGCTTGCCGCCAAGAAGAACGACGAAGCGAAGAAACTCGGACTTTCTCTCGTATCGAAGCTCGACAGGGCCCGTTCCAGGGGCATCGTCCACAGGAACACCGTGTCGCGCAAGAAAGCCCGCATCCTATCCAAGATCGCTAAGATCAGATAGCCGCACCACAAGAGATTCCAGGATAACCTTCTTATCGAGGTCCCTTGTCTTCACGTCGCGGTCCGCCTTCGAAAGGAAGGCGAAGCATTCTTTCAGCCAGGCGATAGCGCGCGGGGACCGGCCCATCGCCCTTGCCTTGCGCTTCAGCGCGGCGCCGATCGCCCCTATTACGCTCTCCGGCTTCGTGGAATCCCTTAACAGGCCCGATAACAGTAACAGCGCGCGGGACTTATTGCCGGCGCACATCGCGTCGGTCATCTGGAAGACGCTCTCTTCGAGAGACCTTCCTACGAGATTCTCGACGTCTCTCTTCTCTATTACTTTCCTGTCCCCGGTATAATTAGCGAGTTTTTCCACAGCCATCCGGACATATCCGATGTCGTTGCCGATCTTGCCGGTCAGCAGGCCTATCGAGTCATCGCTTATCTGTTTGCCGTAAAGCGACGCCCTCTCGCTTATATAGCGCCTTAGTTCCGCGCCTTCGGGGCTTGAGAAGTTCCTTACCTTGGCGTATCGCGACAGCCCCGACATGAAAGGGTCGCCCTCGGCCTCTTTGGGGCTCATATCCGCGGTAATGACGAGGACGGTGCTCTCGAACCCGTTTTTCGCGTATTCCGCGACGGGTTCTTTTGCTTCCTTCGGGAGCCGGTCGGCATTTTTTATGATAACGAAACGCTTGGGGCTCAGGAACGGCTGGGTATTTACCGCGTCCTGGAATCCCTGGGGATCGAACTGGTCTGAGTAGAATACGGAAGAATTAAGGTCGGCGTCGCCGCCGGAGAGGGTTTGTTTCTTGAGTTCTTCGAGGGCTTCCCCTTTAAGGGCGTTCTCTCTTCCTAGAAAAAGATATACTAAACCGGGCATCTGAAGGCCCTACCAATCCTCAACGGTCCTTTCAACGATCCTGTCCGCCAAGTCCTCTACCGCCTCGTTTATCGCGGTTTCTTCCGACTTGGCCTTCGGCCCGCTCAGCGCGTATTCCTTGAAACCAACGAATCCGTTCTCGGTCCAGGCCGTCTTGGCATTGGCCACGTCTTCAAGCGACAAGTTCACTATGATATTGGCCCTGTATTCCTCGACGTTCTCGCTGCGCTGGTCGTACCTGAGGGGTTGTTTGTCGTAATTTATCAAAGCGCCCGTAAGTATGAGGTCCGCCTGGTCCTCATCCGAGACCACCTTAAGATATCCGTCCACCATGAACCTGTTGATCACGGCGTTCGTGACCTTGACCTCCATGCCCGGGCGGTATAGACGATAGGGGTTCTTGTCGGAAAGGTCCGAGTTGATGTTAAGGTCTACCTTGTTCTCGAACGGCTTGATATATATCCTGGTCGCTTTGCTGTACGCGAGCGAGCGCGTCGAATAACCGCATCCGGCCACGGATACCGCGAGGATAAGCGCCGTTAACGCGAGGGATATCCTTTTCATTTTTTCTTCTTCTTTTCAATTATGTTGAGCCGATCCTGAGCCTTCTTGGCGGTAGCCGTGTCGGGCAGGGTATCGATGATGCTCCTGTAGTATATCTCGGCCGACTTATACTGCCCCTGGCGCCAGTAGAAATCCGCGATATTATAATCGCTCAGCGCCTTCTTCTCCCTCAGCGACTGGCGCATCTTGTCGGCCTCGCCGGTCAGGTTAGATTCCGGGTGGCGCTTCGAAAAATCCTCTATCTCCTGCAGGGCCGAATCCGTCTCGGACTGGTCGTAGCTCGGTTTCAGCGACGCCTGCGAGGCGCATAGCCCCACCTGGAAGTTCGCCTCTTCCGCGAGCTCGCTCTCGGGATGCTCGTCGACGAGTTTCTGGAAAGTCAGCCGCGCCTGCTGGAAATCGCCGGCTTTCTTGTAGCATTCGCCCATCTTATACAACGCCTGGTCCGCGAACTTCCCGTATGGCGCGTTATCGATGACCTTCTGGTACATCTCTATCGCTCTGTATACCGACGGGAAGGTCGGTATGCCCCAAAGCCGGACTTTCTCGCCGAGGTAAAATTTGTTCGCGATCTCATACTGCAGCTCCATCATCTCGTCGAGCCGCTTCGAAAAAGGGTATGTCTCTATGGCCTTCTGGTAGGCGTTGAAGGCCTGCTCGTATTCCTCGAGGCCCTCGTAGGACTTGCCGGCGAAATACTGACCTTCGGCCGAGAGTTCCGCCTGCGGGTAATAGCGCACGAGCTTCTGGAATTCGTCCACGGCTTTCTTGTAATCCTTTGAATCGTAGAATTTCATCGCCCAGTCGAACTGTTCCTGCGGCGTGTCCTTGACGGCCCACTTCGGGTTTATCCAGGCGCCCGTCTGCGGGGTCCATATCCAGTAGGCATGGACGGACGGAGCTGCCGCAAGGACGGCCACGACCGCTAATATGATAAAAAGATATCTTCTCATAGACGTTTCGCTTTCCGGGTTATAGAGGGTTTACTGCCTGAGGACGGACCTTTCGACAAAATCAAATATGCTGCGCCTGTCTTCGTCCGGCATATCGACAAATTCAACCCCGACTTCATACTGCTCTCCGTAAGGGCGCTTGCGGACCCATGCCACTTTCGAGACCACCCTGACGGGTTTCGTCGTGGAGGGCACCGCTATATCGAGGACGAGCCTCGTAAATACGGAGATGAACTCATTTACGAGCATCCTAACGCCGCCCGTGGAGATATCCCTGGAGATGGCGCTTATGACGGAACCGTTGGCCTGGCGTATTCCCCTGTACTGGACCGACATGGCCGTGTTGATCCGCTCGAACTGCCTTCTTTCAGGGAAATCTGACTTAGATTGCATAGAGCGCCCCCTAATAATAGATGATTTTATACCCCGGAAGCACCTTTTGTCAACGTGAAATTTTACGGCTACTTTTGAAATTACCCACAATAAGTCCTTTGCCGTCCGTCGACGCGAATACCGCCCCGTCCTCGTTCGTCCTGTATGCCTTTATGCCCTTGGAGCGCATCAGCTCCTGCATCTTTTCCGACGCAGCCCACTCCCTTTGCGCCCTGCCCTGCGAGATGACGGAGTATTCGGGTTTCGCGGCCTCGATGGACGCTTCCGCCTCTTCGCTGAGCTTCTGCCCGTGGTGCGGAAGCATCATCAGTCCGGACCTTGCCGCATCCGGATATCCGAGAAATACCTCCGATATCAGCCCGCTGCCGATATCCCCGCAAAAAAGGAACCTGCGGCCCCCGAATCTCATGCCGAGCGCGACCGACTTATCGTTTGCGGATACCGTTCTGTCGGGCGCCCGGCCCGCGCAAGGATTGAGGCAGGTTATATCCACGCCCGCTATGCCGGTTATCGAATCCCCCCGTTTCAGGATATGGCGCGGGATACGCCGCGCGGAGACGATCCTGTCGAAAGACCTATACAGCGATGTTCCCGAACCGGCGCCGCTCTCGAATATATTCCTTGCCGCGATCCCTTCGAGGACGGCAGACAGGCCGCCGACGTGGTCGGCGTCAGGGTGAGTCAGCACGACCGCGTCGAGCGCCTGCACGCCTCTGCTCCTCAGGAACGGCAGCACGACATTCCTGCCGGCATCCCAGTCCTCGCCTCCGCCTGAGCCGCCGTCTATCAGCATATTGCCGCCGCCGGGAAATTCCACAAATACGGAATCGCCGTGGCCCACGTCGAGGAATGTGGCGCGCAGGTCTTTACTTGCGGGCGCGAGTGCGTTCGCCCAAATGACGACATTCGCCGTTATGAGCGCCGCGGCGATGATCTTAGCGCCCCTTATCCCGAACCTTTCCCTCTGCGTATAAGCGAGAATGAAAAGATAATACGCGATTATCATATAAACCGGCGGCGCGGGCAGGTAAAAATGGCCCAACGGGGCCTTCGCGAGCAGGCTGTTCGCGCGAAAAAGCGCTTCGCACAGAAACCATACGGACGCGGCGAATACATTCCCGACGGCAGGCAGTACGAAGCCGAACACGATGAATGGCACGGCAGCCGCGGTTATCGCGAAAGAGAGCGGCACCGCTATAAGGTTCGAGACGACGGCGATCGGCGTGACTATATTGAAATACGCCAGTATAAGCGGCGCGACGCCCACCCATGCGGCGAACGAGACCGCGCAGCCCTGAATTATGTAATTACGAAACCTTGCCTTAGGGGCAAGGTTTCGTACCAGCGGGGCAAAATACAAGAGTGACGCCACGGACATGAAAGACAACTGGAACCCGATGTCGAAAAGCGCGGCGGGTTCGCAGACGAGTATGACCACCGCGGCGAGCCCGAGGGAATTCCAGAGCGAAGCGTCCCTGCCGACAAGCAGGCCGGCAAGTATCGCTACAGACATGACCGTAGCCCTGACTACGGACGGCGTCGCGCCCGTAAGCACCGCGTAAAATATGAGCAGGACGATCGCGGCGCAGTAACCGGCTTTTCTTGGTATCCTGAGCATATCGAAAATCAACAGCATGAGAAAGGCGATGAGCCCTACATTGAGGCCGCTTATCGCGAGCAGGTGGACGGTCCCGGTCTTCATGAAATCATCGTTTAGGCCGTCGCTAAGCCCCTGCCTCAACCCCAGCAGGATCGCGATAAGAAAATCTCCGGAGTCCCCGTCGGGAAGGTTCTCGGATATAAGCCCGCTTATCCTTGCCCTGGCCTTATAGGCATAACTTACTACCGGGTTCCTTTTACCCGCCCCGGCGGTGACTTTCATCTCTCTCGCGTTAGCCGAAAATGACGAGAATATGCGGTGCCTTTCGAGGTATTTCGCGTAATCGAATTCGCCGGGATTTCCCGGCCCCCGGGGTTTCGACAGTTTGCCGCGCAGGGACACTATGTCCCCGTAAGAGGCCCTCTTCTTCGGGCTGCCGGTGACGGAGACCTTTACTTTACCCGAGACGCGGGCATTTATCCCGCCGCGCCGCAATTCATGCGCTTCAAGGATGAAGTCCGTCCTGGGTTCGCCATAAAAGGTCTTCGTTACCGAAGGGTCGTCCGCCACTGTCCCCTCGATAAAAGCCTCTTCGGGACGCGAAGGGGTAAATTCACTTATGTGGCCGGCGGGCAATATCCGATCGGCCCCGAAGAGCATGCATCCTATAAAGAGGAACGCGGCAAAAAGCGCCGCTAACGACGCCCCGGCCCTCTTCTTAATGAAGGCGGCTGATATCGCGAGAAAGAACGCGGCAAGCCCTGCGGAAAACAATGCGGGGACCCGGATAATGCTTGCTATCCAGATCCCCGCCGATAAGAAAACCGCTATCCAGGCTAAAGGCATTCCGGCTTACTTTGCCGGTGCTGCCTCGGCCTTGGGCGCAGGCGGCATTAAAAGGTCCTTGTGTATGATGACCTTGTTCTTGTCTTTCAGGTCCTTAAGTATCTGCTCAAAACGCTCTTTCTGCTTGTCGGCCAGCAGCATCTGCTTGAGCTGGTCCTTGACATCGTTGAAGGAGAGCAGTTTCTCCGGCTCTTTTTCCGTGACCTTGATTATATGGTATCCGAACTGGGATTTGACGACCCCGCTGACCTGCCCCGCCTGGAGCGCGAAAGCGGCGTTCTCAAATTCGGGGACCGTCTGCCCCTTGCTGATTAGGCCAAGCTCCCCGCCCTTCTCCTTGCTCGGGCACGTCGACTTCTCCTTGGCTAAAGCGGCGAAATCGGCGCCGCCGTTGAGCTTCGCGAGGATGTCGTTCGCATCGGCTTCGGTCTCGACCAATATATGCGAGACCTTTATCTTCTCGGATTCCTTAAACTTGTCCTTGTTCGCCTCGTAATATTTCTTCGCGTCCTCATCGCTGACGACGACCTTATCCTCTATCTCCCTGCGCAGGAACTCCTTGATTATGATCTCTTTCCTGGCTTCTTCTATCTGCTTCTGCACCGCGGCGTTCTTGTCGAGGTTCAGTTTCGACGCCTCGTTATACAGCAGTTTCTGGTTTATCACGCTCTCCGCGAACATATCCTTGTGCTCTTCCGCCATCGGCTGGTACTGTTCGGGGATCTCTTTTATCATCGCGTTTATCTCTTCGATGGTGATCTTCTCGCTGCCTATCTCTATGACTACCGTGCCGGCTTTCGCCCCGGAAACCCCTGACGGCTGCGGCTTTCCGGCCTCGGGCGCGCCTGTCTCCGGCTTCGGGGAAGCGCAGCACCCTGTTAATACAGCCGCGGCGAATACCGCCAAGATCACGGCAAAATACCTTGTCCTATGCATCTTGTTGCTCCTTTCGTGTTGTTTTATTTTTGGGATTAAAAGCAGGGATTGAGTTTACCACAGAATACCCCGCTATTCAAGGACGATAAGGCCCTTTATCTTCCCGTATGTCTTCGGCCCGATGCCTTCCACCTTCATAATATCTTCCTTGAGCAGGTATAGCCCTTTGGTTTCCCGGTAGTTGACTATCTTCTCCGCCGTCTTCGGCCCTATATCCGGCAGCGAGGCGATCTTCGCGGCATCGGCGGTATTGATATTTACGAGGCCTGTTCCCGTCATCTCGGGGCATTCAGCGGCCTTTCCCGCGGCCACTTTAATTTCCGGACGGGCGATATACGTCCTGTATAAGATGACCGTCAGGCCCAATACGGCGAGCGCCCCAAGGGCGATAAGTACTTTCTTCTCCTGCGCGGTCAGGTCAAGCAACTATACTGACGAGCCTCTTCGGTACGACGACGATGTTCTTAACGGGCTTGCCCTCGAGCCATTGCTTTACTTTTTCGTCCGACAGGGCAAGCTCCTTGAGTTTTTCGTCGCTGATGTCGTTGGGGACTTCCACCTTTGAACGGACCTTTCCGTTCACCTGTATGACTATCGTGATATTCTCGTCGACGAGCATCTCGGGGTCGAACTTCGGCCAGCCGGCTTTAAGGACGCTCTCCGCGTTGCCGAGCGACCGCCATATCTCCTCGCAGAAATGCGGGGCTATCGGCGAGAGCATCAGCACAAGCGACGAATAAGTTTCCTTATCCGCGCCGAACTGGTAGATCGCGTTGACGAGTTCCATCATCGCGGCTATCGCGGTATTGAACTTGAATTCGCCTATATCGTCCGTGACCTTCTTTATCGTCCTGTGCGTGAGGCGCACGAGAGCCGGGTCGGCTTTCTCCTTGAGGTTCTCCTGTATGCGCCATACGCGCGTGAGGAACCTGAACGCGCCCTCTGTGCCTCGCTCTTCCCACTCGAGCTCGGTCTCGGGAGGCGCCGCGAAGAGTATGAAGAGGCGCATCGTGTCCGCGCCGTATTTCGCGATTATCTCATCGGGGTCGACGATATTCCCGCGCGACTTCGACATGACCTCGCCGTCCTTGAGCACCATGCCTTGCGTGAGGAGCTTTTGGAAGGGCTCCTCGAAATCCAGCATGCCGATGTCTTTCAGGAATTTCGTGAAGAACCTCGAATAAAGCAGGTGCAGGACCGCGTGTTCGATGCCGCCGATATACTGGTCGACCGGCATCCAGTACGAGACGTCGGCTTTTTCAAAAGCCGCCGTGTCAGCACGAGGCGAACAGAACCTCAGGAAATACCAGGACGAATCTATGAACGTCGCCATAGTGTCCGTCTCGCGCCTTGCCGCGCCGCCGCACTTCGGGCACTTAGTTTCCGTGAATTCCTTTACCTGCGAGAGCGGGCTGCCGCCTTTTCCGGTGAACTCCACGTTCTTAGGCAGGACGACCGGCAGGTCCTTCTCGGGGACCGGCACGACGCCGCATTTCGCGCAATATATTACGGGTATCGGCGTCCCCCAATAGCGCTGGCGCGATATGAGCCAGTCGCGCAGGCGCCAGTTGACGGTGCGCTTGCCTATGCCTGTCTTCTCCATCCATTCGGCGATCTTCTTCTTGCCTTCCGCGTTCGTAAGGCCGTCGAACTGCGCTGAGTTGGTTTGCACGCCGTCGCCCTCGTACGCTTCGGCCATTCTTTCCGGCGATATATCCGCGTCTTTCGGGCGGATCACGACGCGCATCGGGAGCTTGTGCTCTTTCGCGAAGAGGAAATCCCTCTGGTCGTGCGTAGGGACCGCCATAATGGCACCGGTCCCATATTCCATCAGCACGTAATCCGCCACCCATATCTGGACGGGTTCGTTATTGACGGGATTTATCGCGTAGGCCCCCGTAAAGATGCCTTCCTTCTTCACGTCGGCCGCGACGCGGACGAGCTTGCTCTCCTTAGATACCTTGTCTATGAACTGCAGGGCCTGCTTCTCCTGCGGTTTTCCTTTAATGAGGCCTTTGACGAGCGGGTGTTCCGGCGCGAGGACCACGTAGGTACATCCGAATATCGTGTCCTGGCGGGTCGTGAATACGGGCAGGGCCTCCCCGGTCTCTTTTACCTTGAAAAAGATCTCGACGCCCTCGCTCTTGCCTATCCAGTTCTTCTGCATCGTGATGACGCGCTCGGGCCAGTACTTGAGCCCCGCGAGGTCATCGAGCAGCCTTTCCTTATAAGCGGTGATCTTTATGAACCATTGGTCGAGCTCTTTCTGGTGGACCAGGTTCTTGCAGCGCCAGCATTTCCCGTCGATGACCTCCTCGTTCGCGAGGGTCGTCTCGCAATCGGGGCACCAGTTGACGACCGACGCCTTCTTATACGCGAGCCCCTTCTCCATCATCTTCAGGAATATCCACTGGTTCCAGCGGTAATAGTCAGGCAGGCAGGTCGAGACCTCGCGGTCCCAGTCGTAGGAGAGGCCCATCTTCTTGAGCTGCTTGCGCATGTTGTCTATGCAACTCAATGTCCAGGCCTCGGGATGGCTCTTATTCTTTATGGCCGCGTTCTCCGCCGGCTGGCCGAACGCGTCGTAGCCCATCGGGTGCAGCACGTTGTAGCCCTGCATGATCTTCACGCGCGCGGCGACATCGCCGATCGTGTAATTGCGGACATGGCCCATATGTATACGGCCGGAAGGGTACGGGAACATCTCGAGAAGGTAATACTTCTTCTTCGACGGGTCAGTCCTGGCCCGGAAGACCCCGCTCTTCTCCCATTCCTTCTGCCACTTCTCTTCTATCTGCTTGAAATCGTAGTTCAATCACGCCTCATCTTTCTTACTGCGGCGAGGTTGGCCTTGTCGGACTTCTCGGTCTCCTTCGGCGTCTCGAGTATGAACGCGCAATCCCTGAGTTTCGGGTGGTTGACTATGCGCTTCATGCCCTCCGCACCGATCTTGCCCTTGCCGATGTGCCAATGCCTGTCGTTGTGAGAGCCCATCTCACTCATCGAATCGTTGAAATGTATGACCTTTATCTTATCAAGGCCTGCCGTAGAATCAATATATTTAATCAGTTTTTCGAGTCCCGGTTTCGATTTGAGATCGAAACCCGCCTCGAACGTATGCGCGGTATCGAGGCAGACGCCGACTTTATTTGTGTCTTTAACGCTGCCGATTATCTCCTCGATATCCTCGAATTTCGAACCGATCGAGTCCCCGCCTCCGGCGGTGTTCTCGAGCAGTATCGTCAGTTCCGGTTTGGCTTTGGCTATCGCTTCGTTGAGCCCCTTCGAGAACCGGGCTATGCCGTAATCGCGGCCCTTCTCCTTCGGGCTGCCGAGGTGCGTCACGAAATAATCCGCGCCTATCATGTCGGCGCGTTTTATGTCCTCTATATACGCGTCGACCGACTTGCGCCACAGGCTGTCGTCGGGAGAGCACATATTTATCAGGTACGGGATATGGACGACTACAGGCGAGATGCCCTTTGCCTTGCGGCGTTTTCGAAATTCCTCGACATCCGCCGGGTCGAGCTCAAGCGCCTCCCACCCGCGCGGGTTGCGGCTGAAGATCTGGAAAGCGTTGCAGCCGAGCGCCGCGGCCCTGTCGACCGCCTCATAGATATGCCCGGCTATGGATACATGAACGCCGAGTTTCATTGGCCTCCCGGAAAGAAATGGTGGAGCTGAGGGGGATCGAACCCCTTACCTCCTGCATGCCATGCAGGCGCTCTCCCAGGTGAGCTACAGCCCCACGATTTTGGCTATATCTTTTCACTTAGCCAAAATCGTGGAGCGTCGGCCCATTGCTTTATTTACCATAAGGGGCCAGCCCCCCGCTTAATTGGCTAAGTAAGGATTAAAATAATACCACTTCTTCGCCCCGCCGTCAACCATCCAGTTGTCATTGACAATGACCCCCTCTGATGGTATATTTTACCAGAGTCGTCTTTGGAGCGCAAAACGAAGGAGGTTCGCATGCTTGAAGGCTTATTGACGGGGTTAAAAGACCCGAATATCGTATATCTCCTGCTCGTGATCGGCTTTTACGGGATAATATTCGAGATAGCGACGCCGGGCGTGTCCGTAGGCGGCATCATAGGAGTGGTGGGGCTTGTCCTGGCATTTGTGGGCATGAATTCGCTGCCTGTTAATTACACGGGCCTTATCCTGATGCTGCTGAGCTTCGTCTTCTTTGTGCTGGAGGTCAAGACCCCGACCCACGGGATACTATCTGTCTGCGGCATACTCGCGCTTACTATCGGCTCGCTTATATTGTTCAAGGCGGACCCGCATTTCACAAGCTTGTCGAAGGCGCTGATAGCGGCGATAGTGATAAGCACTACCGCCCTGATGGTATTCGTCCTGCCGCTGATAATCAAGGCCCAGGTGCGGAGGGCGTCATCCGGCACGGAAAGTTTGGCCGACGCGACGGGCGAGGCAAAGACGGACCTTGCGCCCAAGGGCATTGTGCATGTGAAGGGCGAGGAATGGTACGCCGAATCGCTCGAGGGGACGATCAAGGCGGGGGAAAAAATTAAGATAAAATCGGTTGACGGACTGGTCGTTAAAGTAGAGAAAGCGAGGTAACAGATGGCTATTACGGGTTTTGTGCTTTTCTTTATCCTTATTGTGGGCCTTATGATCCTGTCGAACTCGATCAAGATCGTCAGGGAATACAAGCGCCTTGTGGTCTTCCGCCTCGGCCGTTCTGTAGGCCAGCGCGGGCCCGGTATCGTGTTCCTGATACCGATAATAGACCAGGCGATAAGCGTCGACCTGCGCGAGCTCTTCCTTGAGATACCGCAGCAGACCTGCATCACGAAGGATAACGCCCCGATATCCATCGACTTCCTTATATACTGGAAAGTCGTGGACCCGGACCTCAGCGTCATAAAGGTCGGTAATTTCGCCGCAGCATCGCAGGGTATCGCGACGACCACCCTTAGGGCCGTCGTCGGCGACATCGCGCTTGACGAGGTGCTCTCGAAACGCGAACAGATAAACCAGATACTCCGCCAGAAGCTTGATGAGGTCACCGAGCGCTGGGGCGTCAAGGTAACGACCGTCGAGATCCGCGAGATCATGCCGCCGAAGGACGTATCCGACGCGATGATCAAGCAGATGTCCGCTGAAAGGACCCGCCGCGCCGTGGTCACCGAGGCCGAGGGCACGAAGGCGGCCGCGATCACGGTCGCCGAGGGCGAGAAGCAGTCGGCGATACTGAAGGCCGAGGGCGACAAGCAGTCGGCAATATTAAGGGCGGAAGGTTTCGCGCTGGCCCTTGACAAGATATTCTCAGTGGCGAAGGGCATTGACTCGAAGACATTATCCCTTCAGTACCTTGAAACATTGAAGGCGCTGGGCCAGAGCCCCGCTACTAAGTACATCTTCCCGATGGAGTTCACGAACCTGCTTGAGCCGTTCGTAAAGAATACCAAGGAAGCCCTCAAGTAAAACAAATAGGGGACGTGTCATCTAGGGACACGTCCCCATATTCTCTCCGTGCCGAGGTGTCGGAACTGGCATACGATCCGGTCTCAAAAACCGGTGGCCGTAAGGCCATGAGGGTTCGATTCCCTCCCTCGGCACCATAATTCCCGCTTACAGATGTTATGAAATACTCCGCGTTCAGCTGCGGAGGATTTCGCAGAAATCCGACCAGCGTTTTGAACGCGGAGTAAATTTTCTATTCCGCCGGCGTATAAGACGAGGGATTTATCTTGCCCCGGCCTGCTTCAGGATCGGGATTATCTCTTGCCTGCCCTGGGACACCGCTTCCTGTAAGGGCGTCCTGTAAACACCAACGCATCCGGTGCAGTATTTCTTATTCACATCTGCGCCTTTGGAAATGAGCAGCTTTACCATGTCCTTCTTATCGAATAGTATGGCCATAATCAAAGGGGTCTTCCCGCTTGGGCCGGCGTCATTTATGCGCGCTCCCTTAGAGATCAGCAGCTCCGCGTTTCCCATGTTCCCGTTGAATACCGCAAGGGTTAAAGGCGTCCATCCGTATTTCCCTTTCTCGTTAACATCCGCCTTGCCTTCAATAAGCGCCTTGACAGCTTCATTCCGGCCATTATCCACCGCTATCATCAATGCGGTTTGGCCTTTATCATCCGTCCCGCGCGTTGAAGCACCGTAAGAAAGCAAAAGTTTAATGAGATTGGCGTTCCCGGCGAGAGACGCGATCATTAACGGCGTCCTGCCGTCCGCATCCTTTACATTCAAATTCACCCTGGACTTTACCATCTTCTCGATTTTTTTAGCATCGTTGCCTTTTATCGCTGCGATCAAGTCTTTTGAATCTGCCGCGGCAAACGAGGAATTGCCGGCCAATAGGAATAAAATTAAGGCGATCGCGGTCAGGCCGCTATTGTTTGACATCTATTGACCCTCCTTTTATATCTACACTCTTATCGGCAGTATCACGACCGGTATCCCCTCGTGGTAGAATTTCCTCTGCATCGAGAATACGGTGTAGTTATGGAGCAGCCTGGTGAGGAATGTCTCTTTCGGGAAGACGATCTGGCCGCCGAAGAAGACGGCCTGCGGGTACTTCTCGGTCAGCTTCAGCGCGAGTTCCGAGGCCTCCTGCACAACATCCGTGCCAAGGGCGAATATGCCTTCGGCATGATAACCGTGTTCTCCGACGAATTTCACATACCTGCCTATCTCGCTTTTTGCGTGCGCTTCCAACCTGTCAATCTCTTCCGCCCCCTTGAAATTTCCGGCGTCGATGACGCCTATCTGCAGGAAGACGAAATTCTTGAATGAATCCCCGAACAACCTGAATATATTGAACAGCGTGTGCAATCCCGTCCCGTTGAAGCCGTTGACGAGCAGGACCGCCGTCTTCGCCTCCGGGTCGAACTCGCCCTTCTCCTTCTTTGTTATGCCGGGTATATTCTCGGCGCTTGAGAAACCGGCCGCCATGACGAGGCTGTCAAGGCGCTTCAGCAGTTTCGCGGTATTATCGTAATGCCTCTTTATCCATGTGACTAAGAGCACCAGCGTGCCGGTGACGAAGATGGTTTTCCATCCGCCATCGTTGAATTTTATTATGGTAACCGACAGCAATATGAACGCTGTCAGCGCGAGGCCGATGCCGTTGACCGCAAGTTTCCTTCGCCAGTGGTCCAATCTTTTACGGTTGCTCCACCAGTACCGTACCATGCCCATCTGCGAGAGAAGGAACGTTATGAAAACGTTGATACTGTAGAGGACGACGAGCAACGCCACCGAGCCGCGCGTCGCGAGCATCATTATCAGCGCGGCGACGCCCATGATCATGACGCCGTTCTGCGTGACGAAACGGTCGCTCAGCGTAGCGAACCTTGACGGGACCCACCTGTCGAGCGCCATGTTGGCAAGTATCCTCGGGCCGCCGACAAAACCCGTCTGCGCGGCGACGAACAAAAGCAGCGCCTCGGAGACGAGAGTTATAAGGAGGAACGGCACTCCCCAGGCCCTGCTCCACGGGGCGGTCACGCTCTCCAGCAGCACTGCATTTATCGTTTTGCCTTCCTGGAACTGCACCCCGTAGAGGATATACGCGAGCATGAGCCCGAGGACAGTCACGGCAAGGGATATCGCCATATAATTCATGGTGCGCTTGGCCGTCTGGACCTTCGGCTCGCGAAGCATAGGAAGCGAATTGCTTACGGCCTCGATACCGGTATAGGTACCCGCGCCCATGCTGTATGCCCTCATCACGAGCAGCACCATGCCCATCATGCCCAATTCCGCCGACGTCGTATAAAGGTCCTCCCTTGTGGCCGACACAACCTCCGGGAAATTCATCATATGGGTAACGAGCGCGTAGATGATAAGGAAAGCGTGCGTCACGACAAATGTGAGGAATATGGGCATAAGCACCGAGACCGACTCCTTTATGCCCCTGAGGTTCAGGACTATAAGGAAAAACACCACCGCCGAAGCGAAGACGAGCTTATACGGAAGGTAATCGGCCGGAAGGAAACTGAATAGCGCGTCCGCGCCGCTCGCGACCGAGACGGTGATAGTAAGCACGTAATCTATAAGGAGCGCGCAGCCGGATACCATGCCGGTGCGCGGCGAAAGGAGCTTGCTTGCTACGAGGTACCCGCCGCCGCCCGACGGGAATACCTCGATAAGCTGCGAATAGCTCGCGCTTATGACGAAGATCGTGATAGCCGTGGCAAGCGCGACGAATATCCCGAGGTACATATGGCCCTGCAAGGCAACGAACGCTTCCTGCGGGCCGTAGCATGAGGACGAGAGCCCGTCCGCGCCGATGCCTATCCACGCGAAGAAAGCTATAAGCGATATCTTGTGGAAGAGCCGGGTATCGTGCGGGTCATGCGCGCCGCCGATGACTATATTCTTAAGCTTCTTGCCTATACCTGGTCCTGATGCCATACGTTAACCCCTCACTGACCTGATATCATACCACATATAGGCGAATATAGGAACGGCAAGGAGCTCGATGCCTATCGTTACCCCGATCAGGAGCGGCAGCGAGACGTCGTAAAGCACGCCCATAAGCGCGGCGCCGATGAACATAGCCACACCGTAGACCGTATTAAAAATGCCGTAGCCCGTCCCCCTCTTCTTCATCGGGGTCAGGTCCGCGATCGCCGATTTCATTATCGTCTCGTGTATGCCCATCACGACGCCCCAGAGCAGGACGCTGACCGCGACGAGGGCTATATTCATCGAGAAAGCGAGCAAAGGTATCAGGGCCGATAAAAAAGGTATGGCTACCAGTGTCAACAGGCCCGCCTTCTCGTTCCTGCTCCTGTGTTTCATGACATCATAGGCCTTGCCTATCGCAAGGGCGGCGACGCCGTCGACCGCCATCGCGATGGCGTAGAAGAGCGGTATCTGCGCGTCGCTGAGCACGCCCTTCGCCTTAAAATGGTATCCGAGCAGGGCGAAATTCACGAAACCCACCGTCGCAACGAGAGTAAACGCCGTATATATCCAGAAGACCTTCGATAATTTATCCGGTTCGGGCGGTTTATTCAGCGCGGCTTCCAGCTTCTCGGGGTTCGGTACGCGCAGATACGCGAAAAATACGCACACCATCACGAGCAGGAACGGGACCCAGAAGAGCCTGTAGCCCGCCTGGTATTTCGCGATATCGCTCCGGGTATTGCCGACCATCATAAAAAGCGCCATGAATATTAAAGGGCCGGTCAACGCGCCGAGCTGGTCCATGAACTCAGATAACCCGAAACCGAAACCCGTCCCGACCTGCTTTGACGCCTGAGATACTATCGTGTCGCGCGCGGGAGCCCTGAGGGCCTTTCCGAGCCGCTCGAGGACAATGAAAAGCGCGGCCACCTGCCATACCCCTGTCAGCGACAGCATAGGGACGGTCGCAAGCATTCCGTAACCTATGAACGTGAAGAGCCAGTATGCCCTGGTCTTGTCGGCGAAATAGCCCGACAGCAGGCGTATCGCGTAACCGATAAATTCCCCGAGCCCGGCGATAAAGCCGACCGTCGCGGCGCTGACGCCGAGCGTCTTCAGGTACGGGCCGTTCACGCTGCGCGCGCCCTCGTAGACGATATCCCCGAACAGGCTTACAAGCCCGAAGAGGATAATAAGGTTCATCGCGGCTTTTCTGTTGTTATCTGTCACTGCCGCTCCGCTTTCTCAAGCGCGTCGCCCACTCCGTCTTCAAGGACGGCGGAATAAAATTCCTTGTCGCCCGGCAAGGAGACCGAATAACGCTCCGTATAATCTAACTCAACTACCGCGCGTTTCACCCTGAAATCCAGCAGGTGCCCGCCGGTGTTCCTTCCCTCAGTGATAAAATGCATATGGTATCCGGGCAGGTTAAAGCCCGCGGCATAGCCGGGGCACCTGAAACCCACCACCGTGCCCTTTATCTCCTTTAGCTCGAATACCGACTGCCCTTTTACCGCTTCCGATAACGGGGCATACGGCTTCTTCTGCGGCGGGACGCTCCTCGTCTTCACATAATCAAAGAGGCCCTCGATCTTGACGGCGTAAAATATATTCTTCGTAGGCAGGAGCGTATCTATGTATCCCTGGAGCTGTTCCATCTCCATCGGCTTGTCGACACAGATGAGCTTGTCCGTCTCAAAGAATGTCACCGCGGAGAATGGGGTCTTTGCGATGCCGGATACGGGATACGCGAGCCCGTCGGACTTCACCTGGAAGAACTCGCCGTCTACCGCCAGCATCTCCCCGTCGAGCGCGTTGAACGTCCCTATGCCGAAATCCCCGCGCTTCTTAAGCTCGTTAAAGTCCGTATCGCCGTCATAGATGCCGCCCGAGAGCGCGTTCAGGGTGGAGACCTGGAAAAGGACATCCCTATCGCCGCCGGAGTTTGAACAACCGGCCGCTGCGGCCGAGATCATTACAACCGACAGGAGGCAAATGAGGTTTTTCATGCGATCAGCTCGAACGCCTTTGTGACTTCCATTCCGACGGTTATCCCGAGCTCCGCGGCCTTCCTGTTGACTTTCGATATCTTTCGGGCCGGAAAACGCTCGAGCGTGCCAATCGGATTGTCCGGAGTACTCTCGACCATCGCCGCGGCCGTATTGAACCTGTCTATCGCCTCGAGGTCAAAGACGCCGCAGACAAGGAAACCCTTCTTCCCGGTCACCATCAGTATGCTGAACCCAGACCATTTGACCTGGACCCCCTCAACAAGCCCGTTCTTCGTCTCGTATGACCTTGTTACCGTTTCCATCTTGACGATACCTCCTTCTGCTGCTCGTGGCGGTGTTTCGCGTCCATCGATATTATCAATGTCCGGATGCCCTCGCTCTCGGACACCCATTTGAGCCCGAGTATGAGCGCCGCCACAAGGAATTGCGCGAAATATTTCGGCGCGGTGAACGACAGCGTGAACGCTATTACCGTGGCGGCAAGCCAGATATAACTTTGCATCCTCTTCTTCCCCGTATCCATCTTCGCAAGGCCTTTCGCTTTTTCTTTCAGTTTTGCCGGCGTATCCGCGAGGGCGCCTTCGGCGAGCATGCTCTCTGCCGTATGCGCCGCCCTGATATTCTCAAGGCATGCCGCACAGGCCGAAGCGTGCTCTTCAAGGCGGTCCTTCTCCCATGGGGTCATAGCGCCGCCTATATACCTGGCCAGCACCGCCTCATCGGGGCAAGGTCCCGTCGCCTTCACTTCATGCGGATTACTTATGCTCTTTCCCATATTATAGTAGACGTTTCTTTTCGAGTTTTTCTTTCAGGTTTTTTTTCGCGCGCGCGACCGTCGTGGAGACCGTGTTCACCGGGAGCCCCAGGGCCGCGGCTATCTGCGCGTGCTTCATCCCGTGCAGCAGGCTCATCCTTGCGGCCATCCTCTCCTTCGGGTTGAGCCCCCCTATCGCCGAAACCAGTTCCGCGCGGGCCTCGTTAAGCTGCGCCTGCCTGTCCGGGCCGGCCGCGCCAGAAGGCAAGGCCTCCTCGAGCGTCCTGCCGTCGTCTTCCTTGTATATCCGCTCATATAATGACACGGAGGACGGGGGGCTCTGCCTCCTCGCCCTCCTGAAATGCTCTATTGCCGCGTTGCCGGCGACCATCGCGAGCCACCCCGCGACCTTGCCGGGCTCCCTGAGCTGGCTTAACTTGCCTCCGGCCCATAAAGCGACAAAGACATCCTGGTGGATGTCGTTGATGTCTTCCTCGCTATGGTCATACCCGTAACGCCTGAGCCGGTCGCGTATGGCCCAATAGACCACCTTCGAATACCTCTCGACGAACGCGTCCCACGACTTCCTGTCCTTCTTTATACAGCCGAGCACAAGTTCTTCGGGATTTTCGTTCGGGTCCATCACTCTTTAGGCATTATCTTTTCTTCGAAGGCCTTGGCCGTAACCGGCATCGTATCCCTGAATATCCTTAACAGGGCCTTAGCGTATTCGCGTATCTCCGGCTGCGCTCCCTTATCGAGGCGCAGTTTCAGGAAGTTCATCAGGGAACGCGCGTTGACGGTCCAGTAATAAAGGGTGTATATGGAAAGCGGCAGGACGCCGCGCGCCTGCTCGCGCTTTATCCCGGACGATACCATCGATTCGTAGGCGTCGAAAGCGCCGTTTATCGATTTCCTGTATTTCTCAAGCTCTTCGCCCGAGAGCCCCTCAGGCGTGTAAAAATCCCTTTTCGCAAGGCAATAGCGCAGGGACATCTCGTTATACGTGCCGATGCGGTGGCGTATCCACTGGCGCGCCACAAATATCGGGCATTTGACGTCGAAACGGAAATAGGCGTGCTCAAAAGGCGTGCCGTGGTCCTTGATTATGAGGTGGCGGATGAGCTTAGCATCGGCGGCCTCACCCTGAGGTTCGCTCATATAACAGCGGCGGGCGGATTCTATGACGGCCTTGTCACCGCCCATTGAATCGACGAGCGCGACGTAACCGTTATCGAGGACTTTTATCTGCTGCATCTCTCTTTGCCTTTTCTTTCTTCTCGTAGCATTCCGGGCAGTTGTACATCGGCTTTGCCAGCGTCCTGTCATAGCCGGGAGCCACGACCACCCTCTTCACTTCGGGGACTTCACGTCCGCATGTATCGCATTTCATTTTTTTCTTCTTCTCCTATTTAGGCCGGCGCGTTACAAAAGCCAGGAATACCGCTATTACGATAAACCCTATTATGACCACCATGACCGACGAGAACGACAGCGCCAATGCCGGCGCGGGCCCCGCGAAGACCGCTATGCCCCATTCGCTCGGGTCGGCATAGACGTTCTTCGTCCCGTGCCAGGTGAACTGCAGTTCCCTTTTGTGCGTATCGCCGTCGTCGACCGAGATATCAAAATCTATCTTCCTGCCGATCTCCGGCTTGAACCCGCCGAGGACCCTGAAGGGTATCTTCGACTCGATTATATAGCCCTTATCCCACCTGATCGAAGCGACTTCTATGCCGCCTTCGTAATCGTCCCGTCGCCATACCCACTCCCCCGCCTTGATATCCTTTTCGTTGCCGGGGCTGATGCCGATCTGGTAGTCCTGCCTTACGAAGGACATCCTCTTCGGGTCCGCGGTTTCGTCGAGGCCGAGCATTATCTCGAGCGCGTCGCCGTCCCAGATGTCCGGGCCTTCCTTGCTGTTGTCAAAGGGCACATCATCGGTGACCTTCGCCGCCACATACAGCGCGTCGTCGTCCCATAGCAGGTAGATATCCGCGCTGAGGTCTTCCTTGCCCGTCCATACGTTATACATTAGTATTTCGTAGACCTGCTTATCCATCCTTATGGCATAACCGGGATATTTGCCCAGGTCGCAATCGACATTGACCGGCTTTACGGCCTTATGGATGCGGACTTCGGGTTTCGGCGCGGGCTTGTCCTGCGCCTGGCACTGCTGGTGGGAAATTAAAAACAAGGAAAGGGCTGCTACGGCGAGCGGAAATATCTTTCTCATCTGGACCTCCCGGGATTTCCTGTATTTTACCAAAAATCCCTGGACTGTTCCAGTGCTAAAGCAAAAGTGTCCCTTAAGATACCGGGGCGGGGACGGTTCTCCGATCGGCTCCGGAACCGTCCCTGACCAGTTTACCGTTAACGAGTACCTTCCCCTGCGTCACGTTTATATCATACTGCTTGCCCCGGAAGGAACGCTTCATGGTGAACCCGTCCCATGAGGCCGGAAGGCGCGGGTCTATCATAAGCCCGTCGAGCGTAGCGCGCACGCCGAGTATCCAGTCGGTGAAGGCGCGGAACATCCACGCGGACGTCCCGGTAAGCCACGAATGGCTCCCGCGCCCGAATTGCGGGTGGTCGGGGCCGAAGAGGAACTGGCTGTAGACATACGGCTCGACCCTGTAGGTTTCCGCGCCGGCTTTCTTCGCAGCGACGACAGGAAGCAGCTTATGGTAATAGCCGAACGCCCTGTCCGCGCGGCCGAGCATCGCCTCGGCGATCACCGCCCAGGTATTCGCGTGGCAGAATATGGCGCCATTCTCCTTAATACCCGCGGGATAGTTGATCAGCGAACCGATATCTTCGGGGCTGCTCGTATAGGAAGGCCAGCATATCCTGATGCCGAGGTCCGTATCGAGGTATTTTTTTACGGAGTCCATGCATTTTATGCCGCGAGCGCGGCCCGCGACACCGCTCAGTACGGCCCAGCTCTGCGTATTTATATGTATCTTCCCCTCCTCGCATTCCTTCGATCCGACGGGCCGGCCGTCGTCGGTGAATGCCCGCATATACCATTCCCCGTCCCAAGCGGTATTGTTTATCCGCTGCTTCATTTCGTCGTATATCCTCGTAAAGCCCTTCGCGTCCCCTGTCTTCTCCAGCTCCTCGGCCAATCCGGCCATCTGTTTCGCGACATAACAAAGGAACATCGCGACCCACACCGATTCGCCCCTGCCTTTCCTGTCGATGTCGTTGAGGCAGTCGTTCCAGTCCGCGTAGAACATCCTCGGCAGGCCGTGGGGCCCGCAGTTCGCGAGCGTGTAGTTCACCGCCCGGACCATATGCTCGTAGACCGTCCCGCTGGACCCCTCGATATACGGGGCCTTATCCTCAAGTATCGAGTAATCGCCGGTCTCGCAGATATACGAGTATACGGACGGGATGATCCAGAGGTGGTCGTCGGAATATTTCTTCGGCTCGCCGGTACCTACCGTCGGGTAAAAGAGGTGGTATGCGTGCCCGTCCTCGTACATGTTCTTCGCGAGCAGGAGGATCTTCTCCTTCACCTGCGGCGCTATCGCGTGGACGACGCCGAGCGTGTCCTGGCTCGTGTCCCTGAAGCCGATACCGCGGCCGGTGCCGGTGTTATACATGAGCGACGCGTAACGCGACCAGTCGAACGTAGTCCTCGACTGGTACTGGTTCCATGTGTTTATGTTAGCGTTGACCGCGGCGTCCGGCGTCTCGACCTTCAGTTTCGACGTATATTCCTCCCAGTACTTTTTGACGCGCTCAAGCTCATGCGAGACATGGCTTTCGTCCGAGTACTTGCGTAATATCCTGTCCGGCGTCAGCTTGTTCTCATACGCGTCGACGCCGAGGACGACCGTCACCTCCTTGCGCTCACCGGGCTTGAGCTCGAGGCGCACCGAGAGCGCACCTATTACGTTCCCGCCGGCAACTTTTGAGTTTTTGTGCCTTCCGGACTTGATCGCTTCCGGGTTCGTCTCGCTGTGGTACCTGCCGATGAACGCTTCCCTCTCGCAATCGTAGCCCCTGACCGCCCGGTTGGTGACGGCGAAGAACGCCCTGGAAAAGTTGCGCTTAAAATACTCCTTCTTCTTGTTGTAAAAAGAATAATATATCGCCTTGTCGCGGCTGTCGTATTCGGCCATGGAGAAGTAGTGGAGGTTCGGGTGGAACATGAACTCTTCCGACGCGTCGAAGAGCGCGAACTCAACGTACGGCGTGACCGTTATGGAACGCTCCTCCTTGCCCGTGTTCGTTATCGCGATGGACCACACTTCGAGGTTGTCATCAAGCGGCACGAAATATGTGGCCTCGCTGGCTATTTTTTCGTTCTCGGAGGATATCCTCGTGTATCCGAGGCCGTGCCTGCATTCCCACGCGTCCGGAACCCTGCAGACGGGCTGCCAGCCGGCGGACCAGTATTCTCCCGTCTTCGCGTCCCTGATGTACACATACCTGCCCGGCCTGTCGAGCGGCACGTTGTTGTACCTGTACCTGGTTATGCGCTGGTACCTGGGGTCCTCGAAGAAACTGTAGCCGCCGCCGGTCTGAGATATCAGCGCCGCATATTTGCCGTTGCAGAGGTAATTTATCCACGGTGTAGGCGTATCGAACCTGTTTATTATGAACTCTTTCCTGTCCCTCGAGAACCCGCCGTAATCCATATCGTTGCCTTTCATATATACTGGTTGTATACCATATGTATTCAAAAAAAACTGCGCGTTGCCTGCGGGTCCGGCTTCCCGCGCGCGTTATTTCGGCTTCGCGCTCGATTCCCTCACGACGAGGTCGACGGGTATCACTTCTTTTGTCGCGATATTTATACGCCCTTCTATCCTGTCTATGAGTTTCTTGAGCGCTATCGAGCCCATCTCCTCCTTCGGCACGTTAACGGTGGTCAGCGGCGGGGTGGAGAGCGCGGCCCATTCTATGTTATCGAAACCTACGATCGATATGTCGCGCGGTACCGAAAGGCCGCTCTTGTCGCGTATGGCCTTCATCGCGCCCATCGCCGCCTCGTCGTTTATCGCGAAGACCGCGGTCGGAAGCGGGCTCTTCTTCAGTATCTTCTCCATCGCCTTATACCCTTCCTCGACCATGTAGTAAGCTTCTATGACGAGGCCGTCGTCGTATTTTATGCCGGCTTCCTGCAAGGCCGCCTTATAGCCCTCGAGCCTGCCTATCGACGCGGGCTGGTCCTGCAGTGGCGCGCGTATCATTGCGATGCGTTTGTGGCCGAGGTCCGTAAGGTGTTTTACGGCCAGGTATCCTCCGAGACGGTTGTCGGGTATGACCGAATCTATCGCGGGCTTCGAGATCTCGTTATCTACGAGGACGAGCGGGAATTTCTTGTCATAGAGGCTCAGGACCGTCGTGCGGTCGAGCCCCCCGATGACGATGATGCCGTCGACGTTGTTCTCCGACGCCCATCTCGCGATATCGCGCTCGTCTTTGACCGAGGTCACGAAATTGAACGAGAGCGTGCAGCCCATCCGCAGGGCTTCCTTCTGCATCGTCGAGAATATGCCGACATAGTAGGGGCTCAATATGGGCGATTGCGAGGTCGGGTTAAGGCGCCTCAGTACGCATGCGATGTTCTTGCGCCCCGACCGGCGTTTCATCGACGAAAGGGCATGGGCTTTCTGCAGCCCTTCCGCGTCCGAGACGAACGTCCCGGTGCCGGGTACGGAATACAGAAAGCCCTCCCTTATCAGTTGCGCGATGCCGCGCCTTAACGTGATACGGTTGATCCCGTGCTCCTTGCTGAGGATGCGCTCCGAAGGTATCGGTTCGCCGGGCTTGAACTGGCCGGACTGGACCTGTTTGCGCAGTATGTCGGCGAACTGCTGGTAGAAGAACTTTCCGCTCGACTTGTCTACCTTCGGGCTCACGGGCCTCTCCTTCTATTTGATATCGACGACTTTGAGCTCGTCGATATGTATCGTGACTGATTTCTTGCCCTTGTTGTAAGCCGGGCCCACGGCGAACTTTATCTCCTTGAGTTCGGCGGGGTTGAAATCTATGTTTGTAACCATCTTGTTGTTGTTCGCGTCCCAGTACTGCCCCTTCTTCGGATAGGCGGTGAAAGGTATGACCACCTTCTGCCATTCCTTTGTCAACCTGACAAAGTTCGGGGTCGCCATGACGCCGATCTCAACCTTGTTCCCGTCGCTGTCGTCCGCGTCTATCAGCAGGACCTCGAAGTTCTCCCCGCCTTCCGCGCCTTTCGCCCAGAATTCTATACCCGGCTTCTTATACTGCGTGAGGTCCACGAGCGGATAGTGGCCTACCGCCGCGCCGGACCACTGCGTGCAGTCAAGCGTCGCCGTTAGGCAGGCATCGCCCGACTTGGCGCCCGTCTTGCTGATCTCGAACTCCGTGCCGCCGCCGTAAACGTATTTATACTGGCCGTTCGACTCATCTATCACGTCGATATAATAATCTACCGTCTCGGCCTGCGCCAACCTGGCTGCGCCTACCAGCGCCAAACCGCACAAGAACATTACCGCAAACACCCTCTTTCCCATCTTTACTGCCCCCTTTCTTTGAATACGACAAAGCCCCACTGGCAAGGTTCCTCATAAAATCTCTCGTCCCCCGAGAGGACCATCTGAGTGTGCCTGTCCTTAGTGTCCGAATCATTCAGTGCCGCGTTGAAACTTACCTTCATGCCTGGCGCCGGCGCGAAATCCTGCGAGAACGACTTCCACGGCACCACCGCTTCTATAATATATCCGCCTCCCGCGCCCTGCGCGGCTTCCGGCTTATATACCGCCGACTGCACGCCTTCGACCCTGTTCTTCAGCTGCCATGACCATCTCTGCGGTATCACTTCTTTCCTGTTGCCGGTGCTGAAACCGATCTGGTAATCCGCAGCGTCGAAAGCCATCCTGTCGGGGTCGGCATTCGGGTCGAGGCTGAACGCGATCTCGAAACTGTCGCCGTTCCATATCGCGTCGCCGCGCTTATCGTTGATAAAGGGCTTGTCATCCTTTACCTTGGCCGCGACATAAAGGTTCGCATCGTCCCACATCAGGTATACTTCCGCGCTGATATCTTCGGGGCCTTTCCAGATATCCTGGCCCATGACCACGTTCCTTTTATCGCTTATAACGACCGGCGCGACCCCTTCCCATTCCGAGAGGTCGCCGTCCGCCGTGACGGGCGCCGCCGCTTTTATCACTTCTATGACCGGCCTTGCGTATTCCGCCTGCGGGACGGGCCTGAGTTCCGTCGAGACGCCCTCCGGGAGCTTGAACCCTTTCAGCAATTTGGAAAAATACACCGGATCGCTCTTGAAATACGGGTCGGATATCGCTTCCGAGAACGCTTTGAGTATATCATTTTTCCCGTGAAGCCGCCAGTCGCATTCCTTCTTTATATTGAACCACACTATGGCCTTCACGCGCGGGAAATCCTGCTTGAGCGAAACGAAGGCGTCTTTTATCCATTGCACCTTGTCGCCGCCGGCATCCCCCGAAGCGAACTCGCCTATCATTATCGGCTTGCCGGGATATTTCTCCGTCAATTGCTTATAACGCTTCGCGAATATCTTCTCGAACGGGTTCCAGCGGCTCCACTTCTCGGCCGTGCCCCAGTTGTAGCCGTCTATGGATACCCAGTCGACGTAATTGTCCCCGGGGTAATAATTGCTGTAGGTGTTCCACTGGGTCCACGGGACCTCGGTATCCATGACGCACCATACCCATATCGCGTTGTCGGCGCCGACCTCTTTGAAGAGGTCGTATACATGGCGCCACGCCTTTATATACTTCTTCGGGTCCTTTTTGTTCTGGGCGCCGGACCACGGATACCAGTTGCCGTCCATCTCGTGGCCCATGCGCAGGAAATACGATGTCCCGAGCCGCTTGCCGCGTTTCGCGAACGTCCTTATGTATTCGTCGTACTGCCCGTTGATTATGTTGTCGAGATAGATTATGTCCTTGCCGTCCTTCTTTATCCAGGGTTCCCACGTGACGTGGGGTATGGCTCCGTAGTCGACGATCGCCTGGCAGTCCTCCAGCGGGAAGATCTTCTGCCAGTCGATATAGAACATTACGGAACCGGATTTCTTGTTCGCGGCGGCGTCGAAACGGTTTATCGGCGCGATGCGGATCGGGGTGTTCTCCATGAATATGCCCCAGAGACATCCCTCGGGCTCGTCCTTCGCGGCGGGAGCGGCGGCCGCCCCATGCGCCGTACTGCAGAAGGCGAAGAGCGCGATAAACAGGAATAGCGGGATCATGGCCGGTATTAATCTCATTGTTTTTCCTTTCTATACAGGTAGTATACCACATTATTCGTAAAATGCAAATATTTTACATGGCCCTGCCGGCGCGCAGGGAGGCGGTATATGCTCCGCATCTCTTGTATCCGGCCCACGCCTCGCCGCTTGCCTTCGGGTCGGGTTCTATCTCCGAGACGATAAGATAGCACATCATCGCCGCCTGCGCGTATTCCGCGCGGTCGGGGCCGTCGCAGGCCTTTGAAAGGACTTCGTAATACTTCGCCGCCTCGAGATAGCGCTTCGATGCCTGCTTACCGTCTTCGGCCTTTTTTGAACGGAGTTCCGCGATTATCTGCTCCGCGCCCCTTCCCGGCTCAATCCCCGGCAGCGCGAGAAGGCCCGACATTCCGGCGTCGCATAGCGCTTTGCCGTCTTCAACCGGCGTGCGGGTATCCTCCGGGGGGCTGTACCCCTCGGCGACAGCAAAGCATCCCTTCGCCTGTATAAAATACCTGTATTTTTTAAGCGGTATATCGTGCTCGTTCGCTCGCTTCATGAGCTTCTTCGCCAGTTCCAGGTATTCACGGCAGCATGACTCGCGCTCCTGCTTATCCTCGATGCGGTTGATCTTGTCGATCGCGGCCTTTACGTCGGAATCGCAGTTCGGTATTAACATGCTGTCGTCGGCAGCGCAGGCCGCCGAACATAACATCACCGCAAACGCCAATACGAGCCTATTCATACGTTGCCTCCTTATTGCCAGTAGACGACCTGCGTCCTCGGCATGAACGAGACGGTGACATCTTCAAGGACCGCGGTCTCGCTGTACCAGGGCTTTGTCGCCGCGAGGGAATTATCATTGGAGACAAAATTCGCCCTGTACTGTATCGATGATGCCGCGGGTGATGTGATCCCGCCGTTCGCGCCAACCGCCTGCCATGTATTCCCGCCGTCAACGCTTGTAAGCAGGTCGATCTTTTCCGATGCCGCGTTCGCCGTGGACGGGACCGTTACGGTGCCCGCGACGGAACCCCATGCGACGACTGCGCCGGCGCTTTTCGGGACGGACACATAATAACCGTCCTGCGGTATTACCCTGACATTGTCAAAAGCCGGCAGGTGGTATTCCCCGTATAACCTCACGAGACCGGCCGCGCTCGTCCCGGCGCCGTTGATATTAGAGAAAATATAATTGCCTTCCTGTATCCTGCCGGAAGAAGCGTTATAATAAGCCCAGTAGGCCCTGTTCTGGCACACTATGCGCAGCGTCTTGCGCAGGACGTATGGCTCCGAGTAATTGGCCCAGGAAGGGCTTGCCCATATATGCAGCATCCCCGTGTGGGGCAGTGGCCCGGGATCGACTCCGTAAGCGGCGCCCTGCTGCATGTCCTCAAGGTAATAGCTCGCGTCGCCCGCGCTCGTCCTCTTGAAGACGATCCTGCCGACGTCGTTCTGGAACCTGAAAGCGTATAATGCCGGGTTTGTAATGGGATACTCGTAATCGATCAGCTCTGCCGCGTCCCACCAGAACCTCATTCGCATGTCATATACCCTTATCTTGTCATCTATATATACCTGCGCGCTGTGGTTCGTCCACATCCATCTTGCGGACGCCTCGCGGCCGAGGTCGCAGGTCGGCCATAATTTTGTGTTGTCGGAGGTCTCGGTGTCGTACTGGCCGATAACCGTCGTGTTCCATATCCCGTCCCTCGGGTTCCATTCGTTATTCGTCCAGTCGGTCTGCCCGCCGACATTGCCGTCAATGTTCTCGGTAAAGTTGTCCCAGAAACCGGCCTTTACAGACCCTTTTATCGTGTCGTAACCCGTGGCGGCGGCGCCGTTCCAGTCCTGGTCGGACCTCACCGGGCAGCTGTCCATGAAATTTACCCGGGCCATCTCGCCGTTCGACATATCCCCTTCCCCCGCGCCGGAAGCCCAGTTGTCGTTGCGCCAGGGCTGCGCGAACTGGTCCTTTGTCGTCTCGTTCCATATATCGAATATTTTTATCACCGCGCGGGCCTGCCTTGACGCAACGGCAATTCCCGCGATATTCTGTACGGCCCCCAGCGACGCTACCTCGTAATAACCCCCGGAATTGAAGCAGAACTCCGTCGAATAGGCCGCCGGTTTAGTCCTGTTCGGGTTCACGCCGTCCTTGACATCCCTGCTCTCCGAAGGGCTCAGCCCGATATAGCTGTCAATGAACATGTCGTACTGCTGCCAACCGGTGAACGGCCTCGCGGCTATGATCGCCTGCGCAAGGCCCTGCGCTTTTGCGTCGCTGCTGACAAAGCCGCGCAAAACAGCCCGGAGGACCGGCTCCGGGGCGGTATTGATATTGACCGGCGCCCTCTCCTCCGGAGTTGTATCGTCGGGCAGGAACGTATTCGGGTCCTTGTAACCGTATAACGTGATATATTCCTTTATCGAGTTATATTTTGCGGCGCTTATCCCCGCCCGGCACTTTATCTCTTCCTTGGTGGTATAGGGGGCGTTATCGACGACCGCCTGGCACTCCGCGGAGGTGAGCGGGCCTCCGAGGGCAGCGTTAAGGTCCTGCATCAGCTGCCCGAGCTTGCTGTTCCCCGAATTGTTCACGTTGATCTGCCTAGCGCAATCGATCACCGTGACCGTACAGCCGCCGTCAGAATAACCGGAATACCACGCCTCCGAGGACGTATCGAAAGCGGAATTTGCGGCTCCTTCCGGGCCATATTTGAGTTCGGCCACGGCCCTGGCGATACCGGCTTCCGCGATATAGCGCGCCTTAACGCCTCTCGAGTAGTTCGCGGCCTCCTTTCCGGCTAACAGCATGTTCACGGCAAAGGTCGTGCCTATCAGCGCCATCAGCGATAATACGCCGACCACGAGTATCAGCGCCACGCCCTTCCTTCCGGATATCCTCATCGCCACGCCCTATCCCATTAAACAGCCGAGGGAGGCCTGAGAGTTGGGGGACTGCATTACTATCAGACCTCCCTCGGATGCCCTAAGCTGCCTGATCTAAGAAGCCGTTACTTTCTCTTCCTTGAAGCCGCTAACATTCCGACCAAGCCCGAGCCGAGAAGCAATAAGCTTGCCGGTTCAGGAACGGCCTGGATGTCATCGACGCCGAAGTCGACACTGCCTCCTGGGTTGGTGCCGCCGCTCGCGATAACCAGGTTGATCTGCTTGAGGTCGCCCGTCCAAACGTCATTGCCCGTGCCGGAGTTCTGGTCGACGAGGTCTGCGAAAGCTATCGATACGTTCTTCCAGCCCGTCCAATCAACCGGCATATAGGTCGGAGAGCCGTAATAGCCTCCCGCAAACACGTCTCCGTCGTTCTCATACAGCTCCCACTTGATCGTGCCGTAGCTGCCGTCGCCCTTGACGTTCGCCGTCAAGTCGGTAAGGCCGGCCCAATCCATCGGCTTGTAGTTGCCCCATCCGCCGAGATACCAGTTGGCATTAACGTCGGTGCCGTTGAGGCGCAGGTAGTTGCCGTTCGGCCCGCCCGCAACCG
The DNA here is from genome assembly GCA_017992785.1 of Candidatus Omnitrophota bacterium. Lineage (GTDB taxonomy): Bacteria > Omnitrophota > Gorgyraeia > Pluralincolimonadales > Pluralincolimonadaceae > UBA6215. Next base: position 50,878 of record JAGONY010000003.1, read on the forward strand.
TCACTTGCGCGAGCTCGCCCGTGTCCTGGAAGCCGTAGGAACCCGCCGGGATCGCCGGAGGGGTCACGCCTTCAAAGTCCTCCCAGGCCGCGGCCGAAACGCCTGACGCAGCGATAAGGGACAGAGAAAAAACGACTAAAATAGAGAATCTCTTCATTATTCTTTTTAACCCCCTTTCGCGTCACTGTCTCCCCATATATATACTGGACGTATACCAGTATATAATATATTGGGCACAAGTCAAGGGTAAATATTTGTCAATTTTGGGTGTGTATTACGGCAGGAACGTTACCATTTGTTATCGAGCGGCTTGTTTATCCATTCCCTGAAGGTCTGCCTGCCCTCGATAGCGCTCTCTATCTTGCCCATCCTCTCCCCTATATAAGGATGGGTCTTGAAATAGGAATACGGCCTGATGTCGTTCTTCTTCTCCCTCTTCATCGTCTCCATGAAGGCCAGAACGCCGTGCGGGTCATACCCCGCTTCCTTCGTATACAGGACGGCGCGCTTGTCCGCCTCGAACTCATCCTCCCGGGAATACGACGCCATGAGCGAGGCTAAAGCCAGGTCTGTCGCGCGCGCGGCCTGCCCACCCTGCGTCGCCGCGACAAGTATCATGGCGATGCTGGCGATCGAGCTCTGCTGGAGCTTCTTCATATGGTGCCGCGCGGCAATATGCCCGATCTCATGCGCTATTACGCCGGCGAGCTCGTCGTCGTTCTTGCAGACATCCATAAGCCCCGAGAAGATATAGACCCATCCGCCCGGAAGCGATACGGCGTTGATATCGTCGACGGCAAGCACCTTGAAATGGTATATGAGCTCCTTGCGGTCGCAATACTTCGCGAGCCTCTGGCCTATCAGTTCCACCCTCTCCTGGGCGTGTTTGTCGGGGTCGAGCTTGTATGCGGCCTCTACCTTCTTTGCGATCGCATCGCCCATCTCCATCTCTCTTTCGGGGGAGACGATGATATTCTCGTCCTTCCCGGTGACCATGTTATACTCTGCCGGGCAGTCCGCCGCAACGGATAAGAAGCATATTATCGCCGCAAAACACGCTTTCCTTGCCATGCGGATAAATTATCATATTGAAAAATGGATGTAAAGCACTTATAATACCCCTATGAACAAGACGATCTGCCTCGCGCTCGCCGCGGCCGCGTTGTCCCTATGCCTGCACGGCTGTTCACGTCAACGGCACGATAGGGAAGCCATAGCGACGATCGGCAGCTATTCCCTCTACAGGGATGACTTCATCTCCGAGCTTTCGTTATACCCGCCGGAATACCGCCAAAAAGTCACGAAGCAGCAGATCCTTGACGGGATAATACAGAAAAAGATACTGCTTCTCGAAGCCCAGCGCCGCGGGCTTGACAGGGACCCGCAGTTCATGAAGATGGTTGAACGATTCTGGGAGCAGAGCCTCCTTCGCTCGCTGCTCGACATGAGGTCCGAAGAGATACTCTCCGGGATCCCGGAGACGGACAAGGACCGGAATGCAAAGGCCGGCGAAGTACTGAGGGCCTGGGTCGAGGAGCTGGAAAAAAATACACCCGTTAAGGTAAACGACGACGCCCTGGAGAAGATAACCATAAAATGAAGACGGCCGGCGTGCAGAACCGCAGACGCAATTACTTCATAAAAAAGAGGTTCCAGACAAGCTTCATCGTGAAGTTCTGCCTGCTTCTTATACTCGCGTGCCTCATAATGTCGTTCGTATCCTTCCTTTTCATGGGAGACACCTCCACGACGAGCTTCGAGGGCCTGCGCTTTACCGTCAAGAGCACATCGGATTTCATGCTGCCGATACTTTTATCGAGCGGCATAACGTCAGTGGTCCTCGTCAGTATAGCCACGATAGTCATAGTCCTCTTCATATCCCACAGGATAGCGGGGCCGCTCTACCGCCTCGAGAAGTCGCTGGAACAGCTGGGCGGAGGCGACCTGACCGTGGATGTCCACCTGAGGCAGGCGGACGAGATCAAGGCGCTTGCCGACACACTGAACAGGACGATGAAGAACCTCAAGGAGCCGATCGCGGAATCTAAAAGGAAGGCGGAAGAGCTCGAGGCAGAGGTCTCCTCGCTGAAGGAAACGCTAAGGAAGAAGGGCCTTTCCGACAACGATATAGAAAAGGCGGTCGGACCGGCCGAAAACAAGGTCCGGCAGATAAAGCACAACCTGTCTTTCTTCAAGATATGCTCTATATTGGCGTTTGCCGTTATACTGGCAGGCGCCTCAGCTAACGCTGTAGCGCCAGCTATAGCGCACGCGAGTATAACCGCCGAAGGGACATTCACGGACGGCAGCGACTGGACAACGGTCGACAGTATCTTCTGCACGATCTTTTTAAAACACGACGTGGACATCCGCAGGGTCAACAGCAGGATAGACACCTACAGGATCGACTTCGGCCTTACCGAAAAACCTTCCCGCGCCTCGAACGATATCGAGGGGGAGATCGCCTATAAGTTCGACCTCATATTCTTCAAGGTCCAGGAGATCCTCGATATGAGGCCAAAAGGCCTGCACCTGAATGTCCGGATATACAAGGGGCAGGATGACCTCGACAGGGTATATATGGAGATATTCGACCAGGATAACAAGTTCATCGCGTATTACATCTTTAAGCTGAATTCGCTCTTCATGAGCGAGGAGAAGATATCGGCCAACGTAATGGCCCACGAAATAGCCCACTGCATCGTAGACCACTATTTCTCGGTTATCCCCCCAACAAAAGTTGCCGAAATGATCGCGCAATACGCCGACGCCCACTTGAGGGATTAATCCGCAGATTATCCCCGCGGGATTAAGGCCCACGCTATAAATTAGGACAAAAAATTGGCCCGCACTTATTTAAAAGTGCGGGCCATACATCAGCAGCCCTACTGCGGCTTCTTCCCCGCCCTCGGCGGTTCGATGGTATCGCAACCCTTCGCCCATAACTCCTTAAGGGCGTAGTATGCCTTCTTCGGGACCCTCTTATTTACGCCGTTCTCCTTCTCGAGGCTCATGCCGACTATGCCGTACCACTCCTCGTTCATGTTCATGTGGCCTTCGACCTCGATATCGAAATAATAGGCACCGTTGGTCCAACCGGCCGTCTCATCCTGGACATACCAGCTTGCGGGATTTGCGGCGTCATGCTTCCACCACTCGTCGTTCCATTCGAATATGCACCCGCCGAGCACTGTGCCCTTGCCGGTCTTGCCGCAGGTGTTCCTCAGTATCTCCTTCCACTGCGATATCAGGAACTTGACCTGGATATCCTCGTCCTCTTTTTTGGTCAGCGCGTTATACCTGTCGCATCCGAACTCGGTCAGGACTATCGGCTTTCCGAACCTCTTATTCGCCTGCTCCCACGTGTTGCCGAAGCTCATGCCCCTGTAGGAGATGAGCCCGAGTATGTCTATATCGGGAGTCACGGTGTTCGCGATATCGAGGAAGAAGACCTCGCCGTTGCCCATCGCGACCGGATGGTTCGGGTCTATCTTCTTGATCTCCTTAGCGATATCGTTAACGAAACTGTAATACAGCTTCGCCTTCGCGTTCGCCCTCTCCTTCGGGTCCTCTATGTTATCAAGTTCGTCGGAACCCCACGGGGCGATCTGGTCGTCGAAGCTGTAATTATTCTCGTTGCCGAGAAGCCAGAAGAGTATCCCGGGCTCGTCCTTATAGGCCTTCACGATGGCCAGGACCTCATCCTTGACCTGCTGCCTGTAGCCCTCATCGGCGTAGTTGGGCGGCGGTATGTCATAGATGCCGAGGTTATGGCCCATTATCGTGCGGATACCGAACTTCTGGAACAAATCGCTCACGACTTGTTTCGTCTCCTGCTGGCTCTCTCCGGGCTGGTAGAAACGCACCGTATTTATCGAGGCGTCCTTCATCAGCTGCCCGTCGACAAGCCACGGCTTTGCCGAGTCGCCCCACCAGTTATAAGTGTAATCCTGCCCCGGCGGGATCGGCTGGTAGCAGACGCCCATTACCACGTAGGGCTCGCCGTTCACGACAAGCCGGAAATGGCCGTTGGGCATCTTCTCGATGAATGTCTTCTTGCTCTTTACCGCGGGCTTCGAGGACATCTTGCTGAAAAGGAAACATCCTCCCACCATGAATGACATCAGCAAGGCCAGCAGCAACAACAGGTAAAGCCCTTTCTTGCCATCCTTGCGCTTGCGGTGATGCGCATGAGCGGTTTGGTGGTGCGCCCCGTGCGCCGCGTGGTGGCTCGTGTGGTGCTCGTGGTGTACGTTATGTTGATCCATGTCTTATTCTTTACTCGTAATAGATATCGTCAAAGTAGATAGTGAAACCGTCCGGGTTATCCGCAGCGCTCGCTGCCCAACAGAACCCGCCCGATATATAGGTCAGGTCTTTGCCCGTAAGGTCGATAACATACTCTTTCCATTCCGGCGTAAGTGTCAGCGGCCCGATCGAAGCGGTGTCGGTGTCCGCATACTCGCCGGTTATACCGCCTGTCTTGACCTCCGCAAGCACTTCGCCGCCCTTGCCTCCCCTGGCCCAGAAGACGAGTTTCTTGGCCCCGGTCAGGTCGTATCCGCCCGGCCTCATGCCCCAGTTATTCGCGGGATTCTGCCAGAAGATGCCGCACCAGCCGGCTCCCTGCTTCTGCTCGCCGGTGTAGGTTATCTTGATGCAGGTCGTGCCGCCGTGCGGGTTCTCCTTCCATCCCGTGTCAAGCTTGATATCGCCGTAATCGCCCATCCATCCGGAAGGGACATAATGATTATCGCGCGATGACCTGTCGGAATAGACATTGAACTTCTTGAACTCGGCGTACGAAACGCCTACCGCCGACACGAACAGGACCAACGCGGCGATAAATACTGCTGACTTTTTCATCACATTACCTCCTTGTTCTTCACCTTACTCGTAGATTATATCGTCAAGATATATCGTAAAGCCGTTCGGGTTCGAGGCGGCATTGGCCACCCAGCAGAAACCTCCCGCAATAGAGGAAAGGTCCTTGCCCGTAAGGTCTATAGAGTATTCCTTCCAATCTGACGTAAGCGTGATCTCGGGTGTGCCAACGCAATCGCTGTCCGCGTATTCTCCGGTAATGCCGCCGATCTTGAACTCGGCTATCTTTTCCCCGCCCTTCGCGCCCTTCGCCCAGAAGACGAGCTTCTTGGCGCCATTCAGGTCGAAACCGCCCGGCTGCGTGCCCCAGTTGTTCGGGGGATTCTGCCAGTATACGCCCGCCCAGCCGGCTCCCTGTTTCTGATCGGCCGTGTAGGTCACCTTGATGCAGGTCGTGCCGGAATGCGGCGCATCCTTGCTTCCGGTGTCCACCTTGATATCGCCGTAATCGCCCATCCAGCCGGAAGGAGTATAATGGTTGTCCTTGGCGGTCTTATCCGTATATACGTTGAACTTCTTGAACTCCCCGTAAGCCAGTGAAGCGGCGCCGGTAAAAACGGCCAGCGCGAGCAACAACGCCCCTAACCTTTTCATCTGAGATCCCCCTTTTTTCGCGAAGCCAATACAGTTTATTGCGCTTTTTCGAAATATATGTCATCCAGGTATATAGTGAACCCGTCCGGGTTATCCGCGGCGCTCGCGGACCAGCAGAACCCGCCGGAGATATGCGAGAGGTTCTTGCCCGAAAGGTCTATGGAATACTGGTTCCAATCCTTGGTTAAAACTATATTCTCTATCGTGGCCGTGTCGGAATCGGCGAATTCCCCGGTTATGCCGCCCGTCTTGAACTCGGCTATCTTTTCCCCGCCCTTCGCGCCCTTCGCCCAGAAGACGAGCCTCGACGCGCCCGTCAGGTCGAAGCCGCCCGGCTCACTCCCCCAGTTATTCGGGGGGTTCTGCCAGTACATCCCGGCCCATCCCGCGCCCTGGGTCTGCTCGGCGCTGTAGGTTATCTTTATGCAATTAGCGCCGGAATGCGGCGCATCCTTGTGTCCCGCGTCCAGTTTTATATCCCCGAAATCGCCCATCCAGCCGGACGGGAAAAAATGGTTGTCCTTTGCCGTCTTTTCGGTATAGACATTGAACGTCTTCACGTCGGCGCCCGGCGCGGCTATCCCCGACTGCGCACACGAAGCGAAGAACGCGGCTAATATCACGACTGCTAAAAACCTCATCTCAAATCCCCCTTCTGCCTTGTTAGATGCTTATAGCGCGGGAAAGGTTTACACCTAAAAATCTCAAAGACCCGGCGCTCCTTTTTTCAAGAAGCGCCGGTATCCCTGCTTCTTCGTTTTCCTATTATACCCTTTTATTCCCTTACGGTCTACTCGTAATATATGTCGTCGAAGTAGATCGTGAACCCTTCCGGGTTGTCAGCGGCGCTCGCCGCGAAGCAGAAACCGCCCGATATGTACGAGAGGTCCTTGCCCGAAAGGTCTATCGAATACTCTTTCCATTCCGGCGTCAGCGTCAGAGGCCCTATCGACGCGGAATCGGTATCGGCATACTCGCCCGTGATACCGCCCATCTTGACTTCGGCCAATGTGCCTACCTGGGTCTTCGAGATCATCTCTCCGCCCTTTTCGCCGCGCGCCCAGAAGACGAGCTTCTTCGCTCCGGTCAGGTCGTATCCGCCCGGTTTGCTGCCCCAGTTATTCGCGGGATTCTGCCAGAATATGCCGCACCATCCGGCTCCCTGCTTCTGCTCGCCGGTATAGGTGATCTTTATACAGGTGTTACCCGAATGCGGGTTATCCTTCCATCCCGTATCCAGCTTTATGTCGCCCCAGTCACCCATCCAACCCGAGGGTATATAATGGTTGTCCCTGGCGCTCCTCTCGGTGTAAACGCTGAACTTCTTGAACTCGGCGTACGTGAGGCCGGCTGCGCCCGCAAGTACCGCCAAAACCACTGCCGCTACTACCAACTTCTTCATTGCCCAACCCCCTTTCGTTATTTTGTCCAATTCTCTTTATACCAGAAGTATGCCTTCTTCAAGTGCCTCAAGAACGGACTGTCCGAACCGTCTCCCTGGCTTGCGACGCCAAGGTACTCCTCATGGAGCCATCCATCCGGGAACGGCCCCCTGAAATTGCCGGGTATCCTTGTTTTTGCCTTATAATCCCATCCCTCCCAGTCCTGCTTTGCCGGGTCAAGCTGCGGCGGAGGGCCGGCTTTCCACCATTCATCAACCCACTCGAAGCAGACCCCTCCCAAAGCGTTGCCGTATCCGGAACCCGCCATATTATACGCGATGTCCTCCCAGTTCCCTTTATGGTATTCCGCCTGCAGCTCCTCGCCCTTCTGCGTGTCATCCTTTATATACGAGGGGCAGCCGTATTCGGTTATCATCGACGGCCTGTCCGTCAGGTCCCTGACATCCTCCCAATAGGTCCTGCCGAACCCGTTCGGCCCGCGATATACGTTCGCGCCGAAGACGTCCACGTCGGGGCAATGCTTCGCGAAATAGTTCAGGTAGACCGTCTCGCCGTTGCAGATGGCGACAGGATGGTCAGGGTCTATCGACTTTATCATCTTCGCGACCTCGTTAACGAACGCGTAATAAGCGTCCGGCTGCAGTTTCGCGCGGCAACCCATGCCCGGCTCGACTTCCGGCGTCCCGGGGAAACCGTAATTGTTCTCGTTGCCGAGGACCCACATCAGTATGTAGGGCTCGTCCTTATACTCCGTGACGACCTGGCGAACGCTCTCCATCATCTTCTTCTGGTGCTCCGGATCCGAATAATCGGTCCCGCTGTACCAGTCCGCTCCCGAACCGACCGCGTACATCCCGAGGAAATCACCCATGAGGTACATGAAACCGTATTTCTCATACCCTTCTTTCAGCAGGTCCTTGCTCGTGGAATGGTGGTAGAGGCGTATCGTGTTCACGCCCATATCCTTCATCAGCTGGAAATCGCCGATAGCGGCCTCGTCCGCGTCCTTCTTGTTGTTCTTGTTGGCGTCGATATACGCGTCGAACGGGCCGTCGGCCCTTCCGTTCTTGTTGTAATCCGCGGTCATCCAGTCGGTCTGCACATTGAGGGTCCCGTTGTCCGGCGTGAGCCCGACCTTGTTCGGCGAATACGCCATGGCTTTCATCGGGAAGGGCTTGCCGTCCACGAGCAGCTGCCAGTGGCCGTTCTCGTATTTGACAAGGCTTACATGCGCGCCGCCGGCCTTTTTGACGACCTTCAGCTTGGACAGGTCCGCCTTGGACGGGATGACTTCCTCGGGCTTCACTTTGACCAGCTTGCCCGGGTTAATTATGAACTTGTCGTTCGATATCTCGTTATCGTATGAATTCTCTACGGTTATCTTCGCGTCAACGAGCTTTATGCCGAGTTCGGGATGAGTCCTTATGAGGTACTCGAGTTCGTTCAGCGACATCTTCGAGATATACAGCGGGGTATGCCAGAACGTCCAGCCGACCGACTTCGGGAAATTCACGAGGACCGCGTAATGCGCCTTTATGGCCTGCAGCGTGTAACCGGCTTTCGCGAGCGCTACGGCGGTATAATGCTGTTTTACGCCCGGCTCCTCGCTTGTCGTGGCCCATTTGTAGAAAGCCAGGACCTGGTCGTCGTTATTGACGAACTCCCACTGGTTGCCGGCAAGCTTCCCTGTGGCCTGGGCTTCCCTGTATCCGGGGTCCTTGTATACGCTCGTGCTGGGGTAGATCCCTTCGCCTACGGCGGCGGAGAGGCCCTTCCTGTCCTTTATGGCATACTTATATTGCTCGGTGCCTACGTTCGTGAATTCACCGTATTTCGCGTAGTCGACTATCTCCTCGGTCCCGGGGTCAAAAAGGGGTTTGATATCGGCAGCAGACGCGCCTGCCGGTAAGAAACAGGTTAAAAACGTGATTATCGGAACGCATAAAAAATACCCTTTAACCCCCATGTAACCCTCCTTCAGGATATCGTGAATATGTTAAAAGTAACATACCTTTTGCGCCTATATAATTATACCTTTAAAGCGCGTAAAATCAATATAAGACGCTAATGGCCCGGCCTCAGGACGGCTCTTCCCCAGTGCCTTGAGTTCCTGTCGTTGTCCTCGGCGCCGTTCCATATAAGCTGGCATTCCCTCGCGCCCGTCCCGTCGGCATCATCGAGAGCCACGTCAAGAGCGAGTTCCCTGCCCGCGGTAAAATCGTCGTATCCGAAATTGACCGTCGATATCCTTGCTTCGATCGTATATCCGGCCTCTGCATGCCTGACGGCTATATCGGAATCTTTCGGGGCGGCGTTCCTCGTCCCCCCGCCCGCCTGCCCGTATATCCACATCATCGAGTTCGCCCCGAGCACCGCCTGGAAATCCCTTGAGGAATAACCCTCCTTCGGGAGGTTATCCGGGTCCGAACTCAGGAAGAGTTCCAGCGCGTCGCCGTTGCGTATGTTATGGCGGGACCTGCTGTTGACCATCGGCATGTCATCCTTGATCTCCGCGAGGACATAGATATTATCCTCGTCCCAAAGCAGTTTCACCCTGCCCGAAAGGTCCCTGTCGCCGGCGCATTCCCCCGACTTCAATACCGGTTTACCGGCCTGTGAGCCGTCCAGGCATATCTCCGGGGCACCCGACCATTCATCCCCGGCAAGGCCGTCGACCGATATCCGACGTGCGGCATGCTTTATTTCATAAGGGGGCCTCTCGTAGACGCTGACTTCCGCTTTGAACTTCTCCTTCAGTGACCTGTCTTCCGAGACGTCCATATGCTTCATGCCTACGGCCCTCTTGCCTTCGGAAGTCACGGCGACGGCAAATACTGAAAATATATTATCATCCGTATTGTAGGGAAGCGTGAAAGAGGATTTATACGCACCCCACGCGTTCATTTTAGCGGCAAACCTGTTGGAAATGCCGTTTTTCGTGTCGTTTATGGAATAATAGACGGCGGCATTGGATGCGGGAGCCAGCGTGAAAGATATCTTGGGCTTCTGCCCCGCCTTATACGCCTGTTTGTCCGTCTTTACCTGCAGCGCCAAAGAGGGGTCATAGGCCTTATTACGCGAGGCCTTCGAATAGTACGGCCAGAAATCCAGGAATATCCTGCTCAGGGCCGCGGTGCGGTCAGTCACGCATACCCCGGTGGCGCCTGCCGCTATCATGCCGCCCAAAAGCTCGACCGCCTGCGCGCCGCTTATCCCGCTGACGACCAGGGGCCTGTTCTTCGCGTAAGCGTCCTTGTACCATTTCGCGTAATCGTAAGGCATCAGCCCGCCGGGCCCGTATGCCGGCGGCACTACACCGGCTATGCCGAATACCGGAAGCTTCGGATGATCGCAGAGTTCGCTATATGCAACGGACACTTCCCTGTCGGGGTCCATCGACTTCGCCTCGCGCCCGTAAGACAGGGCCGCTTCCGGCTCTATGCCCGCCGGTATCGTATAATAGAGGATATTGCCGTGCCGGCGCGACCATCCGGTTATCTGACGGATCCGCGTGATATCGAGGCGCTGTATGACCATAAGGCCGTTCTTTTCCGCGATTATGATGTCGCGCTCGGAAAAGGGGGATGCGGCTGCTACTGTGTTGAATCCCGCCTGCCTTATGCGCGCCATTTCATCCTCAACCGACTTCAACGAAGGCGTATCGAAACGCGGGTCCATTCCGGGCCCGTAAGGGCGGTACTCTATGCCCTTGACAAAGAACTTCTTCCCGCCGACATATATCCAGTTTCCGTTGACCGCAACCTCTTCCCTGCGCGAGATGCGCCCGGACGGTTGCGCAATGACCCTGACCTGCGCCGGAGCGCTTTCATATCCGTCACTGTATACAGCCGCCACCCCGTATTCGTGCGGTCTTTCCTCGGCCGGCGCGGCTTCCGAATAGAACTCGCCGCCCGTGGCCGCGATCCTCGAACCGTCCCTGTATATTTTATAGTTCAGCAGGAACGGGTTATCGGAAGGGTCCCAGTAAAGGAATATCCTGCCGCCCGAAGAGAATCCCTTCAGGCCTTCAACCGGGGAATGGCCCGCCTCCTTATGGCATGACAGCGCGAGATCCTCGAGGTGAACGGCTGACGCGTCCTTCCCCCTGACCACAATTAAGAGGGATTTTATCTTTTTCTGCCCGAAGACTCCGTCCCCGCCCGCGTCGGCCTCGCGCGATTCCCGGACAAACATGTCGAAATCATAATAAAACTCCTTCCATCCGGTCCAGACGTTCTTTATCCACGGCGTCCTGTAGTATTCGTTATCGCTGTCCGCGGCCATTACCGCGAACTCGCTGCCGGACTTGTCCCCTTTTGCCCTGAACGAGATGCCGCTGGCCTCGGACCAGTCCTTCGGCACCGTGTATCTTATAGCATCGGCGCGCGGCGCCTCGATGCCCCTCAAAATACAACCGGCGGGAGGTTCGTTCTCTCCCGCCAGTTTTATCCTGCTCACGTATTTGTCCGAGACGAGCTTTATATCATCGAACAGCAGCTTTGAATTCCTTGCTCCCTTTTCGGCTATCGCGAACGCGCTAACCTCCCCGAGCATCATCGGCCTGTTTCCTGCCCCGCCGTCCGCATCGAATAGGTCCGGCTTGAACTCAGCGAACCGGAATTCCGCGCGTTTCCATCCGTTCCAATCGGCCTTCAGCCACGGAGAGCGCCATATATTGCCGTAACCGTCCTTTATCTTCACGGAGATCTCGTTGCCGGATGAATCGCCGTATATATAGGCCGATATCCCGTTGAAATCCGACCAATTAAGCGGCGCTGAAAACTGCTTCTGTACCTTAAGGTATCCCGAGCCCGAGGACGGCTTATACTCGAGGCCCATCGAAGATTCTCCGGTACGGTATGAACCCCTCTCGAACGTAATCCCATACTCGGCGGAGGATGCCCATACCTTGTCCGCAAAGTTCTCGATCAGGTCATTTCGGTTAAGATATTCGAAACCTTCTAATAACACCTCTGAGCCCCCCGATGCACCATCTGACGCAAACACCGGAACCGATACCATTAATACGATTATCAGGCAAATCGCTTTGAGCAATACTTCCCCCTTACATTTTATAACAGGGGACTTTATAAAACAGGTATATAAGGTATTGTTAATAAGTAGGTTGTTTATATGATGCCACATAACAGTATGTTTGTCAAGAGTAATTTTTCACGTGTCGAATTTACTATTTAATAAAAACGGGGCCTTTTTCAAGGCCCCGCAGGAATGTTTCTCCCAGCTACAAGATATTACTTATTCAGCTGAATATACGAATTCAGGCTTTACTATCGGCTCATAACCTTCCGGTATCGGGAAAGGGAACGTAACGGCTTCATATATGCCGGCGCCGGTACGCACGAGACCCAAACCCAGACCCTTGATCGTTCCGACTGTCAGGCCCGTGAAGACATTATTGGCCTTGCT
>JAGONY010000004.1 GCA_017992785.1 Candidatus Omnitrophota bacterium
CTTCAGGCTCCCCAGCAACTTACTGTTATCCTTCTGGTGGAGGCCGATCGACGGTTCGTCAAGCACGTAGACGACGCCCACCAATCCCGATCCTATCTGCGTTGCGAGGCGTATGCGCTGGGACTCACCTCCCGATAGCGTAGCGCTTGCCCTGTCGAGCGTGAGGTAGTCGAGCCCGACATCCGCCATGAACTTCAGCCTTGCCGTTATCTCCTTTAATGATTGCTTCGCGATAGCGGCTTCTTTTTCGTTCAGGCCCAGCCTGCCGAAGAAATCCAGCGCCTGTTTTACCGACAGGGATACCGCCTCTTTTATCGCCTTGCCCCCGATAGTGAACGCGAGCGACTCCGGCCTCAATCTGGCGCCTTTGCATTTCGGGCACGGCAGCACTGACATATATTTGTTTATCTCCGCCTTCAGGTATTCCGAATCCGTCTCCCTGAACAGCCGCTCAAGCTGGTTTATGACGCCCTCATACCTGCGGCCCCATATCTGCAGGTCGCTGCCGTACATCACGATCTTCTGCGTCTCTTTCCCGAGCTTGTTGAACGGGGTCTCCGCGTCGAACCTGTAATGCCTCGCGACCTCCCTTAGTAACCCCCTGTAGTATAAAAGATACCCGCGTCCGCCGCGCTTCCACGGCTCTATCGCGTCCATAAGCGGCTTCGTCCTGTCAGGAACTACGAGGTCGGCGTCGATCTCGAGCTTCGTCCCGAGGCCGTTGCAATCCGGGCACGCCCCGTAAGGAGAATTGAACGAGAACGAGCGCGGGGACGGCTCCTCATAACTTATGCCGCAATCGACGCAGGCATACAGTTCGCTGAAAAGATGGTCTTTCCCGCCGTCATTGATTATGACCGTGCCGGAGCCCGCTTTAAGCGCCGTCTCTATAGAATCGGAGAGCCTTCTTTTTATATCCGGGCCCATTACGAGCCGGTCGACCACTATCTCTATCGAATGCTTCCTGTCCTTCTCGGGCAGTTTCGCGATCCCGTCGTCAAGCTCGAATATCCTTCCGTCCGCCCTTACGCGCGTAAAACCGTCCTTCTTTATTTCCTTGAACAGGTCCTGGTATTCGCCTTTCCTTCCCCTTACCTTTGGGGCGAGGACAAGGATATGGCTGCCCTGCGGCATTTTCAATATCCTGTCCGTTATCTCCTGCGACGATTGCCTCGTTATCCTCCTGCCGCATTTATAACAGTGGGCGACGCCTATCCTCGCGTAAAGCACCCTTAAATAGTCGTATATCTCTGTCGTCGTCCCAACCGTCGATCGAGGGTTTGAACCCGCCGCTTTCTGTTCGATCGAGATGGCGGGCGACATTCCCTCGATGCTGTCGCAATCGGGTTTCTGGAGCTGTTCGAGGAACTGGCGCGCATACGCGGACAGGCTGTCGATGTACCTCCTCTGCCCTTCGGCATATATCGTGTCGAAAGCGAGCGAGGATTTCCCGGAACCCGACAGCCCGGTAAATACTATGAATTTCCCGCGCGGAAGTTCGAGGTCTATATTCTTGAGGTTGTGGACCCTTGCCCCGCGTATTTTTATTGTACCTGTGTCCATTTTCACCCACATAAGCAAGGCGGAGCAGTTCTTCTGCTCCGCCGGTGCGTTATACGCAAATAATGATGTTGGTGCTTACCTGCCGCCTCTCTTCATCTTCGCCTTCGACACATCGCCCTGCTTGTCGATGAAGTAGAGGTAGCCCTTCTCTCTCTTGACGCCGACCTTGGCTACCTTCTTGGGCTTGCCACCTTTGCTGCCGCCCCTCGCCATCTTCGCCATCGAGATGTCACCCTGTTTGTCGAGATAGTACAGATAACCCTTCTCTCTCTTGATACCGGCTTTAGCTACTTTCTGAGCCAATTGTGTTCACCTCCCTTCTTCTATCTCATGTACCTATCTTGACCTTCCCCGTTATCCCTTCCAAGGTAGCGATCGCAGAAAGAATCGCCATGTAGCTGGTCCTGGGATTTCCGGGTGACGGCACATTTTCCGTCTTCGTTGAAAGCTTTCCGAAATCTCCTTCCGCCTCGACCTCGTGGATGTTCCTCCTCGCCGCGGGTGAGGCCACTATCCTTACCTTCGTCCGCTCAGGCCCGATGGCGCAAAGGCTGAGCGTGGCGGCCACGTTAATATTCGCGGGGAACCCTTCCATCGCCCCGTACGCGTCGCCCTCGAACAGGACCGTATCCCTGTCTATCTTGCCGAGGTCGATGTTGTTTTTCGCGACGTACGGCGCGCCCTTGAACCCCTCAGGCGGCTTCGTCGTCGTCAGCGTCACCTTTGTTATGCCCGCCGCCATCGCGCCCTTAAGCCCGTCGAGCCCGCATATCGCGCCGCTTGGAAGGTATACCTTCGCGCCCTTCTCTTCGGCCAGCGCGAAGATGCCCTTGTAGTCCTTAAGCAGCCCGCCCGTGCTCATTATCATGACATCCTTGCCCGAGCCCAGCGCTTTCCTCGCCACCTCGCCGGAACATGCCGCCGAAGCCGCTTCTATGACAAGATCCGAGGCCTTTATGAGCCCGTCAACGTCCGTTACCGCCGGCTTTGTCCCGAGCGATCCGGCAAGCTGTGACGCATTCTGCGCATTTATATCAGAAAGAGCGACCAGTAATGCCTTGCCTTTCAGTTTCCCGTCGATATGCTCCGCGATCTTTGAACCTATCGTTCCGCATCCTATAATGCCTATACGGACCATCAGCGCCTCAATACCCCGCGGTCGCCGCCAGCGGCTTCTCGCCCGATACCGCCAGCATCCTGTCGAGGGCCTTCCTCGCCTTACCGTTTACGTCGTCGGGCACTTCTATCTTATATACCATATTTTCGAGTGAATGCGCAAGCCATCCGAGCGTAGTAAGTTTCATGCTCGGGCATATAAGGTGCGTGGTCGCGAGGAAGAATTCCTTTTCCGGATTCTCTTTTTTAAGCTTATAGAGCATCCCTGACTCGGTCCCTATTATGAACCTCTTCGAATTCGACTGCTTGATGTATTTGAACATGCCTCCCGTGGAACATATGTGGTCGGCAAGCGCGAGGACTTCGGGTTCGCATTCTGGATGCGCGATGAATTCAGCGTCCGGATATACTTTCCTGACCTCGAGGATATCCTCTTCCTGCACCCTTATATGCGTTGGGCAGAAACCCTTCCAGAGTATTATCTGCTTGTCCGGGACCTGCGACTGGACATACCTTCCGAGGTTCCTGTCGGGGACGAAGATGACTTTTTTGTATTCCTTGAGGGACTTGACAATCTCTATCGCGTTCGAGGAGGTGCAGCATATATCGCTTTCCGCTTTGACCTTCGCGGAGGAGTTAACGTAACAGACCACCGCGGCATCGGGATATTCCGTTTTCATCGCGCGGAGTTTTTCAGCGGTTATCATGTCCGCCATCGGGCATCCTGCTTCAACCACCGGAAGCAGGACCGTTTTGTCAGGGTTAAGGATCGCCGCCGTCTCCGCCATAAAAGTTACGCCGCAAAATACTATCACTTTCGCGTCGGTCCTTACCGCCGCCTGGCTCAGTGCGAGCGAATCGCCGGTTATGTCCGCCAGTTCCTGTATCTCGTCACGCTGGTAATTGTGGACTATTATTACAGCGTTCTTTTCCCGCTTAAGCCTTAGTATCTTCTTCTTAAGCTGCTCGTTGTAGGTAGCGTCCTTGATCTCTGGTTTTTTATCCACGCCCCGCCTTTTTCATCCTGTTCTTGCCGTCAACAAATACGATCTTAGGCCTGACCTTCTTCGCCTCGGAGCCGTCCGCGAAGCAATAGGATATGATTATGATTATATCCCCTTTATGCGCCCATCTTGCGGCCGCGCCGTTCATGCAGATCGTGCCGCTGCCCGGCTTGCCCGCTATAGCGTATGTCTCGACGCGTGAGCCGTTATTAAGGTTCACTATCTGCACGCGCTCGTTCGGGAATATGTCGGCCGCCTTCAGCAGCTTTCCGTCGATGGTTATCGATCCGGTGTACTTCAGGTTCGCTTCCGTCACCGTCGCGCCGTGTATCTTCGACTTAAGCAGTGTCCTGAGCATCTAAACCCTCACTTTAATATTATCTATCAGGCGTGTCCTGCCCATCCATGCCGCCACCGCGATAAGCGCTTCGCCTTTTATCTTCTTGATGTCTTTAAGGTCTTTTGTGCCGACTACGGATACGTAGTCGATCTTTGAGGCCGCAGGCCTTATCCTCCTGCGCATCCTTGATATGATATCGCCCGGATCCCTATTACCAGATTTTATCAGAACCCGGGCCTCTTGTAAAGCGCGATATATGGCCGGCGCGGCCCTTCTCTCGTCGGGGGACAGGTATTTGTTGCGCGAAGAAATTGCCAGCCCGTCCTTTTCCCTGACGGTGGGCATGATCTTCACGCGCGTGCCTGTATCGAGGTCGATGGCCAGCCGCTCCAGCACTATTGCCTGCTGCGCGTCCTTTTGCCCGAGGTAGACCCTGTCGGGCCTGACTATATTAAGCAGTTTCGCAACTACCGTCGTAACGCCCTCAAAATGCGAAGGCCTGAACTTTCCGCAAAGGTTCTCCGTAAGGCCGCTTACTTTCACGCGCGTCGAGAACCCGGCAGGATACATCGACTCGTTATCCGGATAGAAGACATAATCGACGCCCGCTTTCCTGCACAAACCGGCGTCCCTTTTGAGGTCGCGGGGATACTTGCGGTAATCTTCTTTCGGCCCGAACTGCACGGGGTTCACGAATATGCTCACCACCGTTATATCGTTGTCCTTCAGTGATCCTTTTATGAGCGAAAGGTGCCCTTCATGCAGGTAACCCATAGTCGGGACGAATCCGACCGAGAGCCCCTTCCTGCGGCACGCGTCCAAGTCTTTTCTCAACGACCCTATCGAGCGTATTAACTTCATATCTTCTTCCCTGAAAGGCCTTCGAATATTCCGGACGCGGTCTTCCTGATCACCGGATGGAACGCGCCGGGGGCTATCTCGGCCAACGGCCCTGCCATAAAGGCGCGCAGGTGAAGCAGCGGGTGCGGGATAGTAAGGTCGGGGTCGTTTACCGTCAGATCCCCATAGAGCAGTATATCAAGGTCTATCTCCCTCGGCCCCCACCTGACGCCTGACGGTCTCCTGCCGGTTTCCTGTTCTACCTGTTTAAGGTGGGCAAGCAATTCATGCGGGCTGAGCTCGGTCCTGATCTCGGCCGCCCCGTCGAGGAACTTTCCCTGCGGCGGGCCGCCTTCCGGTTCGGTTTCATGAAGCGACGACACCTTCATGATTTCTACCTTGCCGGCGGACTTGAGCAATTCTATGGCTTTCATTATGTTCGCGCGCCTGTCTCCGAGGTTTGAGCCAAGCGCTATGAACGCGATTACAGGGATCTCTTTATCCTCCGTACGGCTTCCTTGATCCTCTCCTTCTCGACCGTGACGGCCATGCGGATATACCCTTCGCCGTTCCTGCCGAGCCCGACGCCTGGTGTCGCAATGATATTGGCCTTCTCAAGCAGCGCCCTTGCCATACCGGACGAATCGTACCCGGGCAGTGTCCTTGCCCATACATAGAAAGTAGCCTTCGGCTTCGATACCTTCCAGCCGAGCGAGTTTAGGCCGTCAACAAGGGCATTCCTGCGCTCCCTGTAGGTGGAGTTCGCTTTCCTCAGAGGTTCCTGCGTGCCTTCGAGCGCGGCTATCCCGGCTATCTGTATCGCCTGGAATATCCCGGAATCGATGTTCGACTTTACCTTTGCAAGCCCTTCGACCGCCTTCCTGTTGCCGCATGCCCAGCCGATCCTCCATCCGGTCATGTTATACGTCTTCGAGAGCGAGTGGAACTCTATCGCGCGTTCCTTCGCGCCGTCGATCTCCAGTATGCTCATTGGCTTGTATCCGTCGTAACATACTTCCGAATATGCCGCGTCGCTGCATATGAGCATATTGTTCTTATCCGAGAGATCGAGCGCCTTCTTGTAGAACTCCCTGTCGGCGACCGCTCCGGTCGGGTTGTTCGGGTAATTCACGAACATTATCTTCGCCTTGCCGAGCACTCCCTTTTCTATCCTCGGCAGGTCGGGCAGGAAATCGTTCTCTGCAAGCAGCGGCATTATATAAGGTATGCCGCCCGCGAACGTGGTCCCGTTCTTGTAAGGCGGGTAGCACGGGTCCGGCACAAGCACATAGTCGCCCGGATTTATGAACGCGAGGGGAAAATGCGCGATACCCTCCTTCGAACCGATAAGCGGCAGTATCTCCGTATCCGGATCAAGCACCACCTTGAACCTTTTCTTATACCACTTTGCTATGGCCTGCCTGAATTGGGGCATGCCGGCGTCAAGCGCGTAATGGTGGTTCGCGGGGTCCTTCGCGGCCTTGTTCAATGCGTCAATTATATGCTTCGGCGTGGGAAGGTCCGGATCCCCGATACCGAGGTCTATGATATCGCGGCCCTCCGCCTTCGCCTTCCTCTTTGCCTTGTCTATCTCAGCGAAAAGGTACGGAGGAAGCTTCTTCAACCTTTCCGAGAATTCCGGTCCTCTCATTTAGCGGCTCCAAGCACGTCCTGCATGTCGTATAGTTTCGGTTTCTTACCCGCGACGAACTTCGCCGCGGCTATCGCCCCCTTGGCGAATATATCCCTTGTCTTTGCGCTGTGCGAGAGTTCTATAATGTCGTAGGGGCTCTCGAACGTGACCTTATGGTCCCCGACTATCTCGCCTTCGCGTATCGACTTGATGTCCCCGACTTCCTTCATCGAGGATTCCTTGATTATCTGCGCGAGTTTCTTCGCGGTCCCCGACGGGGAGTCCTTCTTATGTATATGGTGCGCCTCGACCATCCTTACCAAATAGTCGCCCGACAGCTTTTCGGCTGCTTCCTTTACGAGCCGGAATAACAGGTTGACCCCGATGGACATATTCGGCGACTGCACTACCGGTATCTTCGCGGACGCTTCCTTTATCTTTGCCAGCTGGGCATCGGACAGGCCGGTCGTGCCTATTACGATGGCCTTCCCGCACCTTACCGCTGCGTCGAGGTGCTCCATCGTAGCTTCAGGCGAGGTAAAATCTATGATGACATCCGCCTGCGCCACGTCATCGCAGTTATCCGAGACCTCCCCTGAGCCCATTTTCGAGCCGACGCAGGGGTGGCCTTTGGCTTCAAGCCCCAGCGTGACGCTTATCTGCTTGTCCTTCTCGGCAAAGTAAAGTATGCGCGCTCCCATCTTTCCCGCGCATCCGCATATCGCTATCTTGACCATATCCACCTTTCTTATTACAGGCCGTATTTCTTTACCGCCTCGGCCAGCTTCGCGAGGTTCTCTTCCGACATGTGGCAAAGAGGCAACCTTAATTCCGGCTCAAGCATCCCGACGAGTTCCATCGCCGTCTTAACGGGTATAGGGTTCGTCTCGATGAACATCGCCCTTACGAGGGGCAGCAGCTTGTAATGCAGCTCCTGCGCTTTCTTGACATCTCCGCTCCTGAACGCCGCTACGAGGTCCGCGACATCGCGCGGCACTATATTCGCGACGACGGATATTACGCCTACGCCGCCGACCGCCATAATAGGCAGCGTCAGCGCGTCATCACCCGATATTATCTCGAAATTCGGGCCGCAGAGCATTCTTATCCTCGATATCTGCTCGAGGTTGCCGCTCGATTCCTTCACCCCGACTATATTCTTTATTTGCGCGAGCTTCTGGAACGTCTCCGGCTCGATGTTTACCGCAGTGCGCGATTGTATATTGTAGGGTATTACCGGTATCTTCACAGAATCGGCTATCGCCTTATAATGCATGTAAAGGCCCCTCTGCGTCGGCTTATTGTAATAAGGCGAGAGCAGCAACGCGGCGTCGGCGCCCGCCTTCTCCGCATACCTTGTAAGGTCGATCGCCTCAGCGGTAGAGTTTGAGCCTGTGCCGGCAATGATCTTTATCCTCTTTTTCGCGGCCTCGATCACGACTTCGATGACTCGGTTATGTTCTTCATGCGTCAGCGTCGCCGATTCGCCGGTAGTGCCGCACGGCACAATACCGGACGTGCCGTTCTTGATATGGAATTCGACCAGTTCCCTTAATTTCTCTTCGTCGACTTTGCCGTTCTTGAACGGCGTCACAAGCGCGACTATAGAGCCCTCAAACATGACGGATACCTCCTGTTATTTTTCGTACTTCCCGCTGAATACCGTTTTTGCGCCGCCTTCAAGATATACACCGGTAAAATCGTTGCCGTCTTTCCTGAAATATACCTTCAGCTTATCGCCGCTTCTCGTCATGCATGTGACGGGGCTCCTGAACCCTTTTACGGCCGCCGCTATCACAGCGGACGCGGTGACACCCGTCCCGCAGGCGAGCGTCTCGCCCTCGACTCCCCTCTCGTATGTCCTTACCTTCAGCGTATTGCCGCCGGCGGGTTCCACGAGATCTACGTTCGTGCCTTTCGGCGCGAAAGCGCTGTGGTAACGCACTTCCTTTCCGATCCTTGCGACGTCCAGTCCCTCAACGCGATCGCAAAAGATAACGGCATGAGGCACGCCGGTATTCACGAAATTCACGTTATACGCGCTGTCGCTTATGTCGAGGTTGATGTCGAGCTTGAGGCCCTTCGGGTCCGACATCTTCAGCTTTATCTGCCTGCCCGAGATGCCTGCCTCGATGATGCCTGCGAGCGTCTCGAACTCCATCTTCCTTCCCGCTATCCTGTTGAGGTTTGCGTAGAGCGCTATGCACCTCGCGCCGTTGCCGCACATCTCCGCCTCGCTGCCGTCGGAGTTGATTATCCTCATCCTGAAATCGGCTTTCTTCGACTTCTCTATCGTGAGCAGCCCGTCCGCGCCTACGCCATAGTTCCTGCTGCATATGCCGGACGCGAAACCCTTCAGTCCCGCCGCGGGGATAATGCCCTTACGGTTGTCAATAACTACGAAATCGTTGCCGCTCGCCACCATCTTCGTGAACTGCACCCGGCTCATTTCAATTCCTTCGGTATATTCTCGCCCCTGACAAGGTCGTCGTAACGCTCCCGCTCCCTGACGACATAGAACTTGCCGTGTATCACCATGACCTCCGCGGAACGCGGCCGTGAGTTGTAATTGCTCGACATCGTGAATCCGTACGCGCCGGCGCCCATCACGGCTATAAGTTCGCCCGAACGGAACTCCGGCAGCTTCCTGTCCTTCGCCAGGACGTCGCCGCTCTCGCATATGGGGCCGACGACATCCGCGAGTATCCTCCTGCGAACGGGCCTCCTTATGACCGGGACTATCTCATGGTACGCGTCGTAAAGCGAGGGTCTCATGAGGTCGTTCATCGCCGCATCCACGATTATGAAATTCTTTGAGCGCGCCTTCTTGACATAGGTCACCTTCGCGACAAGTATGCCGCTGTTGCCGACGATGAACCTTCCAGGCTCCAGGATAAGCCGGACATCAAGCTTGCGTATCATCGGTATGACCGCCTTTGCGAAACGCTCGGCGCTCTGCGGGCGCTCATTCCTGTATATGATCCCGAGGCCGCCGCCGATATTGAGCCAATCGACTCTCGCGCCGGACTTCCTTATCCTCTTGATAAGGCCGCCAACCTTCGTAATCGCTTTCCTGAACGGGGCCGATTCTGTTATCTGCGAACCTATATGGACATGTATGCCCCTCATCCGCACGTGCGTGTATGCCTTCGAGTTGACGAAGGTCTCCTCGACAGTCCTGAGATCGAGGCCGAACTTGTTATCCGCCTTCCCGGTAGTTATGAACTTGTGCGTATGCGGGTCGACGTCTGGGTTCGCCCTGAGCGCGCAATCGACGGTGCGCCCGAGCCTGCAGGCCACCTTATTTATGAGCGCAAGCTCCGGGAGCGACTCGACGTTAAAGAATAATATACCCGCCTTTACGGCGTTCTCTATCTCGCGTTCGGTCTTTCCGACGCTCGCATATACTATCTTTTTAGGGTCGCATCCGACCCTCAACGCCTTGAAAAGCTCACCGCCCGATACGACATCGAGCCCCGAGCCGGCCTTTACGAGCGTCGTAAGCACCGCTAAACTCGAATTCGACTTCATCGAGAAACATATCAGGGGATTTATTTCCGAGAATGCCGCGCGCAGCTTCCTGTAATGGTCCAACAGCGTCTTGTGGCTGTAAAGGTAGAACGGCGTGCCTACTGCCGCGGCGATACCGCCGATGCCAACGTCCTCGCAGAACAGCTCATCTCCCTTATACTTGAATTCGTGCATTACCTGCCTTTCCTCCGGGACATTACCGATACGTGCGGATCCAGGAGTTTGAATACGTCCTTGTCGAACTTATCCGAATATCTCCTGAGTTCCGAGAGCGCCATTCCTGATATCCTCTGTTTCTTCTCCAGCGTGGAGGATACAAGCTTGCCCACCGCCGCATGCGCCTGCCTCGAGTCGAGTCCCTTGGACACGAGATACTCTGCCAGGTCCGTCGCATAGAGCGATTCGTCGAGCAGCGCCCTGCCGGTATTCTCCGTATTGACCTTGACGCCCTTGAGCATCCTCTCCATTATCGACAAGACCTTTGATACCTTCTCGACGGAATCGAAGAGCGGCTGTTTGTCCCACTGCATATCCCTGTTATAGGAAAGCGGCAGGCCCTTCATCATCGTCATGACCGACAGCAGGTTGCCGTATATCCTGCCGGTCATACCCCTCGCCAGTTCAAGGAAATCGGGGTTGACCTTCTGCGGCATTATGCTTGACCCCGTGCAGAATTGCTGGTCGATCTCGATGAAGCCGAACTCCGGCGTCGCCCACATTATAAGGTCCGTCGAAAGCCTCGAGATGTGCATCGATATCGCCGACGCGGCCTCGAGCATCTCTATGACAAAATCCCTGTCTGATACCGCATCTATCGTATTCCCGCATATGTTCGCGAACCCAAGCTGCTTTGCCACGTACTTCCTGTCTATCTTCAGCGACGTGCCTGCGAGCGCGCATGCACCGAGAGGGAGGCTGTCCGCGACATGGTACGCGTAATGCAGCTTTGCCTTGTCCCTTTCGAGCATCTCTATATACGCCCATGCGTGGTCGGCGAGCATTACCGGCTGCGCGTGCTGCGTATGCGTAAGGCCGGGTATAATCACGTCTTTATTCTTCCTCGCGAACGCCAAAAGCGAGTCCTGTACGCCGGCCACGAGGTTGAAAAGGTCCTGCGCCTTGTCCTTGCAGTACATCCTCGTGTCGAGCGCGACCTGGTCATTCCTCGATCTTGCGGTATGCAGCTTCAGCGCCGCCTTACCCGCTCTTTTTTCAAGCGCGTTCTGTATATTCGTATGTATATCTTCCGCGGTAAGATCATACTTGAACCTCCCCGACACAATATCCTTCATGATCGAGTTGAGGCCTTTTACGATGCTTGCCGCGTCCTTTTTCGGGATTATTCCGCACTTTCCGAGCATCATCGCGTGCGCCATGGAGCCGAGGACATCATATTTCGCGAGCCTGTGATCGAAGCAGATGCTTCCCGAGAACTCCTCGAATTCAGGGTCCTGCGATTTCTTGAACCTCCCGCCCCACAGTTTCTTTTTCATTTTTTCGGCCCTTTATATGAACCTTTGTAAGGGAGCCCCCATATCTGGATGAACCCCTTCGCGAGCGACTGGTCGAACTTGTCGCCTTCCTCGTATGTAGCGAGTTCCTTCTTGTAAAGCGAGTTCGGGGACTTCCTGCCCACGACCACACAGTGGCCCTTATGGAGCTTCACCCTTACCGTCCCGCTCACATCCTTCTGCGTTTCGTCGATGAACTTATCGAGCGCCTCCTTTAGCGGCGTATACCAGAGGCCGTAATACGCCAGCTCGGAATATTTCTGCGATACCTGCTCCTTGAAATGCAGGGTCTCCCTGTCGAGGACCAGGCTTTCGAGCGCCTTGTGCGCGTTATGCAGCGTCCACGCTGCCGGCGCCTCGTATATCTCCCTCGACTTGATCCCGACGAGCCTGTTCTCTATCATATCGCTCCTGCCGACCCCCGCATCGCCTGCTATCTTCGCGAGCTTAAGGATAAGCGGCACGCCGCCCATCTTTTTGCCGTTCAGCTTGACGGGAACGCCTTTATTGAACTCGATCTCAACATAGACGGGCTCCGCCTTCGCCTTATTCACTGCCTTTGTAAGCTGATACGTATCTTCACCAGGCTCAAAATAAGGATCTTCCAGTTTCCCGCTCTCAATCGATATTCCCCATAGATTAAGATCAATCGAGTACGGCTTCTTCTTTGTTGTATCAATGGGAATATTATTCTTCTTCGCATAATCTATCTCTTCGGCCCTTGTCTTGAGCTCCCACTCCCTGACAGGCGCCAGTATCTTCAGCTTCGGGTCTATCGACCCGACGGTAACCTCGAACCTTACCTGGTCGTTGCCTTTGCCCGTGCAGCCGTGCGCGACATAACCGGCCTTCTCCCTGTGCGCGGTCTCGACCAGGCCCTTGGCTATTATCGGCCTCGAAAGCGCGGTCGCGAGCAGGTAGCCGCCCTCATAAACGGCGCCCGCCTTCAGCGACTTGAATACGAAGTCCTTCACGAACTCGTCCTTCAGGTCTTCCACGACGACTTTCGTAGCGCCCGTAGCCAGCGCCCTTTTCTTATATGCGGCAAAATCGCCGAAGGCCTGGCCTACGTCGGCCATATAAGCGACCACGTCATAACCCTTTTTCGCGAACCACTTGATTATGACGGACGTATCAAGCCCGCCCGAATATGCCAATACTACTTTCTTGTCCATTTTCCCCTCATTTTAAAAGTAAAAGCAGCAGGGCCTTTTCCACGTGGAGCCTGTTCTCCGCCTGGTCGAAGACCACCGAGTGGGGCCCTTCCATGCATTCCTCCGTTATCTCCTCGCCCCTGTGCGCCGGAAGGCAATGCATTATGATATGGCCCCTGTCCGCCTTCGAACAAAGTTTCGCGTTCACCTGGAAACCTTTGAACGCCTTCATCCTCTTCGCCTTCTCTTTCTCCTGGCCCATGCTCGTCCATACATCCGTATATATAACGTCCGCGCCCGCAACCGCTTTCGACGGGTCGGACGTAAGTTCTATCCGGCTGCCGGACGCGGCTGCCGTTTTTGCGGCGGCCTCCGCCACTTTCTTATCGGGCCCGTAGCCCTTCGGCGCGGCCACTGCCATGTTGACTCCCATTTTCGCGCATATGTAAAGCAGCGAATTGCATACGTTATTCCCGTCGCCTATATAGGCCAGTTTCAGGCCTTTCAACCTGCCCTTCTTCTCACTGACCGTGAATAGGTCCGTCAGCGCCTGGCACGGGTGCGAGAAATCCGACAGCCCGTTTATAACGGGTATACTCGAGTACCTGGCGAGCTCTAAGATATCGCCGTGCCTGAAGGTCCTCGCGACTATACCGTCGAGGTACCTCGAGAGCGTCCTCGCCACATCTTTTATCTCTTCCCTCTCCCCTAACCTGATCTCCCCGGGAGCGAGATATATTCCGGTCCCGCCCAGTTGCGCCATAGCCGCGACAAATGAGACCTTTGTCCTGAGCGACGGTTTCTGGAATATGAGCCCCAGCGTCTTGCCCTTTAGCGGTTCGCCCGAGGAGGATTTGCCCCCGGCCTTTAATTTTGCCGTCAGGCCGAATATAACGCTGATATCTTCCCGCGAAAAGTCGTCTATCGTTATCAGGTCTTTAGCTTTCAACTTCTATCCCTTTCATCGCCTGTTCGATTATGCCTAACGCTTTGTCTATGTCCGAGTTCTTTACCGTAAGCGGCGGCATCACCCTCAATATCTTCGCCTGTGTGCAGTTTATCAGCAACCCCATCTCCGCGCATTTATCGACGATGTGCCTTCCCTCGATCGTAAGCTCTACCGCCTGCATGAGTCCCTTGCCCCTTACGACATGGACGAACGGGAAATCCTTTTTCAGCAGCGAAAGCCTGTTATGCAGGTACCTTCCCCTCCTTACCGCCTTTTCGACAAGGTCGCCCTCTTCGATCGCCTCGAAAGTCGCCAGCGACGCGGCACAAGCAAGCGGGCCGCCGCCGAACGTCGACGCGTGCATGCCGGGCTGGAGTGTGTCCGCGATCTCCTTCCCCGCGACCATAGCGCCTATCGGGAACCCGCCTCCGAGCGTCTTTGCAAGCGTCATGATATCCGGCGTAACGCCGTAATGCTGGTAGCAGAACATCTTGCCGGTCCTTCCCATCCCTGTCTGGACCTCATCGAATATGAGCAATATCTTCTTTTCGTCGCATACCTTCCTGAGCCCTTTTATGAACTCGTCGGAGCCGACGTTTATCCCGCCCTCGCCCTGTATCGGCTCGAGCATGATCGCCGCGGTCTTGTCCGTTATCTTCGATAAGACCGATTCGAGGTCGTTGAACTTGGCGTAAACGAACCCTCCGGGCAGCGGGCCGAAGCCCTCCTGGTATTTCGGCTGGGCCGTGGCGGTTATCGCCGCGAGCGTCCTGCCGTGGAACGACCCTTCCATCGTTATTATCTCGTATTTCCCGAACGGGTATCCCGCTCTCCTCGCTAATTTTATCGCGGCCTCGTTCGCCTCCGCGCCGCTGTTGCAGAAGAAGACCTTCCCTCCGGCGCCGCCGAACGAATGCTGGATTATCTTCGCCGCAAGCTTGCCCTGCAATTCGTTGTAAAAGTTATTCGAGACGTGGATCATCTTGCCGGCCTGCTCTTTTATCGCCCTGACGACCTTGGGATGACAATGGCCGATGCCGGAGACCGCCCAACCGGGGAAGAAATCAAGGAACTCCTTTCCCTCGATATCATACGCGTTCACGCCCTTGCCCCTGACGAGGACAACGGGCACTCTCGCGTAGGTGGGCATCACGCAATCATAGTAGACCTTCATTATCTCTTCGGTTTGTGTCATCTTATTATCTCCGTTCCTATGCCTTTATCGGTAAATATCTCAAGCAATATCGCGTGGCTTAACCTTCCGTCTATTATATGCGTCTTATTGACGCCCTTCGCCAATGCGTGCATGACCGCCCTGACCTTCGGTATCATGCCCGACCTTATCACGCCTCTCTTTATGAGGTCCTCGGCTTCCTTCCTCCTGAGCGTCGGTATCAGCGTATTCTCATCTTCCTCGTCCCTCAATATCCCTTTGGTATCCGTTATAAGCACGAGCTTTTCCGCCTTCATGGCCGCTGCAATATCGCATGCTGCCAGGTCGGCGTTTATGTTATATGCCTTCCCGTCTTTTCCTTTCGCAACCGGCGTTACAACGGGTATCGATCCGCCGTCGAGCGCCCTGATGACCGGCTTTGCGTTTATCGATATTATCTTACCGACGAAACCTATATCCTTCCCGTTATGCAGGAGCCTCGACGCCTTGATTATCCCGTCCCTCTTCCCGCACAGCGCCTTTGCCTTGCCTCCGAGGGCGCAGATATGCCCGGCTATCTCCCTGTTGGTCCTGTCAAGCGTCTCATCGACTATCTTCATCGTCTTCGAGTCGGTTACCCTGAGCCCGTCCACGAATTTCGGCGCGAGGCCTGCCTCCTTCATCCTCGCCGATATCTTCGGACCGCCGCCGTGCACGATCACGGGCCTTATGCCCACAAGGCTCATGAATATGATATCCTCGAATATGCCGGATATCACCTTCCTGTCTTCCATCATGCTGCCGCCGGCCTTGATGACGACCGTCTTGCCCCTGAATTTCCTTATATAAGGCAGGGCCTCTATGAGGACATCCGCCTTCCTAATTATATCTTGCATTTATCTTTATATAACCTTCCGTAAGGTCGCATGTCCAGGCGGTAGCGGATGCCTTGCCCGACTTGAGGTCCACGGTTATCTTTATATCCCTGCACTTCATCGACTTTTTCGCCGCGGGCCTCAAATCAAACCTCGCCTTTCCGCCGCTTACTATCTTGACCCCGTTAAGGGATATATCCATCCTCGATCCGTCGAACCTGATTCCCGCAGCGCCCGCCGATGATGCTATCCTGCCGATATTGGGGTCCTCGCCGGCAATCGCCGTCTTTACAAGGCTCGAGTTCGCTATCTCCATGGCTATCTTCTTCGCGTCCTTGCAGCTCCTGAGCCCCTTCACGTTTATCTCGATGAACTTCGAGGCGCCTTCGCCGTCCTTAGCCACCTCTTTCGCGAGATACGCCATAACACTCTTTATCGCGCCTAGAAAGATCCCGTGGTCCCTGCTGCCGTATTTTATGCTCCGGTTCCCCGCGAGGCCGTTAGCAAGGACGAGGACGGTATCGTTCGTGCTCATGTCCCCGTCGACGGTCACCATATTGAACGATGACTCCACGGCGTCTTTCAGCGAGGCCCTGAGCGCCCTTACCTCTATCTCCGCGTCCGTCGTGATGAAGCATAGCATCGTTGCCATGTTCGGGCATATCATGCCGGAACCCTTGGCGATCCCGCCTAGCCTGACCGTCTTCCCGCCTATCTTTAACGAGACCGCCGTCATCTTAGGGACAAGGTCGGTCGTCATTATGGCCTTCGCGGCCGACGAGCCGCCGTCCCTTGACAGCGCCTTTACGAGCGACGGCATCGCGCCCGTTATCTTCTTTACCGGGAGCGGTTTTCCTATGATGCCTGTTGATGAGACCAGCACATCATCCTTAGCAATACATACCGACGAAGAGACGGCAGCGGCCATATCCCGCGCCCACTTCAGGCCCTGCTTCCCGTTAAGGCAATTCGCGTTCCCGCTGTTCGCGATGATAGCCTGCGCCCATCCGTCCTTCAGGTTCTTTTCCGTCAGGAGGACCGGCGCGGCTTTTACCGTATTCTTAGTCCATACGCCTGCAGCATGCGCGGGCACATTAGAAACGATCAATGCGAGATCGGGTTTCTTCTTCTTTATCCCGCAATTGATCCCCGAAGCGAGGAAACCTTTCGGTGCCGTCACGGATCCGCCGATGGCTTTCATCAGGCGAGCCCCAGCTTCTCGTCGAGTCCCATAACGAGGTTCATGTTCTGCACCGCCTGCGAGGCGGCGCCCTTATAGAGGTTGTCTATGGCCGTTATAACTATGATCCTCTTCCCGGCCGCCTTTATGCCTATATCGCAGAAATTCGTCCCGAGAACGTTCTTCGTCTCCGGGAATACCCCTTCATCAAGCACCCTGACAAAAGGCGCTTCTTTGTAAAAATCCGCATAAGTTTTCAGCAACCCGGCGGTATCCGCTTCTTTCGCGGGAACCGTATATATCGTGGATAGTATCCCCTTGTTCATCGGCACGAGATGCGGCGTGAAAGTGACCTCGATCTTCGACCCCGCTTCGTCCGAGAGCACCTGCTCTATCTCGGGCATATGCTGGTGCTGGTTTATCTTGTACGCCTTGAAGTTCTCGTTCGTCTCGGCGAAGAGCAGCCCCAGCGACGGCGTCCTTCCGGCGCCGGTCACGCCCGATTTGGCGTCTATTATTATCTGGGCCGGGTCTATCGCCTTCGCCGCAAGCAGCGGCGCGATGCCGAGTATGGCTCCCGTCGGGTAGCACCCGGGATTCGCTATGAACCCGCTCTTGGCTATCTTGTCTTTATACAGCTCCGGAAGCCCGTATACCGCTGTCTTCAGCAGTTCGGGGCTCGTATGCTTTGCCCCGTACCATTTCTCGTATACCGCCGTGTCCTTCAGCCTGTAATCAGCGCTGAGGTCTATTACCTTCTTGCCCGCTTTAAGGAACTCGGGCGCGAAGGCCATAGAGACCTTGTGCGGAAGCGCGAGGAATACCAGGTCCGCGAGGCCGCATATCTTCTGCACATTAACGTTGTCGCAGACAAGTTCCAGCTGTCCCCTGAACACCGGGTATATATTCGATATCTTGTCCGGCCCGTCAACCTTGCCGCTTACCGATGTTATCTCCGATTCCGGATGCCTTAACAGTATTTTTATAAGCTCACAGCCGGCATAACCCGTCGCGCCGACCACCGCTATCTTTATCTTGTTCTTCGCCATCTCTTACCCCTGTCTCCTTTTTGTATTAGAGAATTCATTATAAAATAAAAACGCCTATTCCGTCAAGCACGAAGTCCCGTCGGAATAGGCGTTTTTGCCTTATGTGGATATCTTTAACGTTTAGTCCATTGGAACCGTTTGCGTGCTCCTTTTTGTCCGTATTTCTTTCGTTCCTTCATACGGGGATCACGGGTCAAAAGCCCGCGGCCGCGTAGTGCGGAACGGAAATTAGAGTCCGCCTTAAGCAAGGCACGGGCAATGCCTAAACGCACTGCGCCTGCCTGGCTCGACACCCCGCCGCCTGCGACGTTCACTATCACGTCGTATTTCGCTGCGGTCTGCGTGGCTTCGAGCGGCTCCCTGAGCACCATCCTGAGCGTCTCCCTCGGAAAATAATCATCCAAAGCCCTCTTGTTGACGAGTATCTGCCCCTTACCCGCCTTCAGGGTGACCCTGGCAGTCGATTCCTTCCTTCTTCCTGTACCCTGTAATTTTGCCTGCGCTTCCATCTTTCTCCTGATATTAGACCTTTAGGTTCTCCGGTTTCTGTGCGGACTGGCCGTGTTCCTTGCCCGCGAATACTTTCAGCCTTCCGAGGGCGTTCTTTCCGACTTTGTTCTTCGGAAGCATACCCTTTACCGCGTGCATTATCACATATTCCGGCTTCCTCTTAAGCAGGGTCTCGAGCTTCTCGGATTTCCTGCCTCCCGGATAACCTGAATACCAGTCGTATTCCTTCTCGATAAGTTTCTTCCCGGTAACCTTTATCTTCGCCGCGTTGACGACAACCACGCCGTCGCCCGTATTTAAGTCCTTGCGGTATGTGGGCTTATGCTTCCCGGAAAGGACGCGCGAGACAGCTACAGCAAGCCTTCCGAGCACAACGCCGTCAGCGTCCACTATAAACCATTTTTCCTGCGATCTCTGTTCCTTTACCATTTCTTTGCCTTCCTTGATGGGATAAGTTGTTAAGACGTAAGATTATAACATAAAAAGGATTATTGTCAAGGATATTTTATTCCGGCACGTTCGAAAGCGCGTATACGAGGACATTTATGCCTATCTTGAAGGCGTTCTCTATGCCCTCATCGCCGGCGCCCCCGTGGCGGTCGGACGTAGGTGCCTGCTGGGAGAGCTTCATGAAGCTGTGGCTCGCGTTAGGTGTATACTTCGTCCCCGGCCACTTCTCACCCTCCGCTTCCGCCCAGGCGTCGCATGCGTCACCCGACGCTATGTAATATACGACCATCCTGTCCCCGTAATATATCATATAGCCCGTGGTCGGTATGCCTTTATAAAGCGCGTCCGGAAGCGTCGATCCCTTGAAATCATAAAAGCTGTGGTATATAGGGTGGTTCAACGGAACGCTCTGGAAACCGGTCTCCGGGAATATCCTCTTGAACTCCTTGAACAGCGAATCCTGGAAGGGCCCTCCCTGCGCGTTATCGTTGCAAATGAACATGAAACCGCCGCGCGTCAGGTATTCCCTTATGTTCTGGACCTCAACGTCGGTGAATGTGAAGCTCTGGTGCCCGTTCATATATATGATAGGGAATTGGAAAAAGAGTTTCTTGTCGGTAAAGTCCAGCGGCCTGTGCTCTATTGATACCTTTACGTTCGTCCTCCTGCCAAGCTCGTTCATGAGGTTCGGAATGGTCGTCAGGTCGTTATCCCAGTCGGAATATGTCGATATCGGGAACACAAATGTGCCCTTTATCGAGGCGCCCCTGCCGGATATCTTCGCTTTCGAGGAGAAGTCGAGCGTGTTCCTCCCGGGTTTTGAGGTGACCGCTTCCTTCGGCTCGCCGAGCTTCAGTTCCTGCGGCGCCATGGCGGGAACTTTCGCCATGCTCGGCAGGTCGGAAGGCCTCTCCACCGAGAGCGCCTGCCGTTCCGGCGCGGCTATCTCCTTTGTCGCGAGCGACGCGGTCTCCTGCGGCACCTTCACGTCGGGCTTAAACTTCGCCTTCTCCATGTTCACGTCCTTCGTCGAGAGTATCTTACCTTCGAAGAACGCCTGCCTTATCGAGGGTTTCATGATCAGGATGTTGCCCACGATCAGCAGTATCGCAATATGTATGATCAACGCCAGGAGGTAGCTCCTGGACTTCTTTATCTCTTTAAGCATTATAATACCTCGTTTTAGTATTCTACCTGTTGCTTATCTTCTCGATCGTCTCCTCCGGCACGAGGAAAGACACCGCCTTGATCTTTGCCGCCGCGCAGGCGTTCAGCACGTTCGTAACCCTATCGTGCGGCACGTTATCTTCGGCATATATTATGACCGGCTGTGTCTCGAATACCTGCGACAGGCTCGTCAGCATCGTGACCAGCTCGGGCAGGTCCTTCGAATCCGGGCTGTCATAATATTTCTCGTTGACCACGACGTTGCCGTCCGAGGCGACATTTATCACGACGTCCTCCCCTATCTTCTCCTGCGTCGTCGTGGATACCGCCGGAAGATTCACGTTCAGCTGGGCTTCCGGTGCGGAGAAACTCGACGCCGACATGAAGAATATCAGCAACAGGAATACGCAGTCGATCATCGGGGCCATCTGGAACCCCGGCTCCTCGCTGCCTCCCTTATAGAATCTCATTTTCACGCCTCACTGTTTTGGCTCTTCCTGGTATGTAGCGAACGATATGTCCCATATTCCCGCGGCGGCGCACGCGCTCAGCACGTCCAGGACCCTTCCGTGGGGCACCGTCTTATCCGCCCTGATTATTATAGTCTGCTTTACCTCTGCCTCAGAAAGCACGTCGGCAAGCTGTGCGGGCTCGTATATGTTTTGGTTCATTACTATCGCCCCGTCACCTTTGACATTTATCGACAATTTCGGCCCGCCGCCTTCTTCTGTCCGCGACTGGTCCGCGACCGGCAGGTTTATGCCCTCGACTGATTCGAGCTGGTGGAATGTCGATACCGACATGAAGAATATCAGCAACAGGAATACGCAGTCGATCATCGGGGCCATCTGGAACCCCGGCTCCTCGCTTTCCTGCTTTGAGAATCTCATCTCTTATCCCTTCAGTTTTCCGGCAAGCATCAGCGCTATTTCGCCGGTAGTGATCTCTATGTCGGTGATTATCTCCTGCGCCTTATTCCTGAAATAAAAGAAAAAGGCCATGACGGGTATACCGACTATAAGGCCGAACGCCGTCGTGATGAGCGCCTGTGATACGCCCGCGGCCAGAAGTGTCGGTTTTCCGAGGCCCGCCTCGAACGCGATAACATTGAATGACTGTATCATACCGAGAACCGTACCGAGCAGACCAAGCATCGGCGAGATCGTGCCTATAGAGGAAAGGTATCCTATCTTCTGCAGCAGGCCCGCCGCTTCCTTCGCGCCGACTATCGTCATCGAATCCTGGATGATCTGCAGGTCGTGTCCGCTCTTGTCTATGCCGGCCTGCACGACGTTGACGAGGAAACCCTTCCTGAGCGCGCCGAGGTTCGTCGCGCCCTGCATATCGCCGTTCTTGATCGCCATCTTGACCGCGCCTACGTAGTCGACCGGCATCATCGACTGCTTGCGCAGGGAGATGAACAGGTCTATGATCAGCGCCATGCCGAACACTGAGCAGAGGCCGATAAATATCATCGTCCAGCCGCCGGCTACGCATATCTGCCAGAATGTCATGCCTTTCGTGCCCGCCACGACCTCGGCATCTTTCGCCATTGCGGAGAAGGACACCAGCACTATGACCGACACCAGGGCGATAAAACCCGCTATCCTTACCGCATTTTTGTTACTTAGCTTTTTCCCCACTTTTTTCGATCTCCTTTATTTTGGTCTCCGACCTTATCGCCGCCTCACTTCTCGGAAACTCGTCCACGATCTCCTTGAAGGTTTCCAGAGCCATCCTGCTCTCCCCTAACTTCTCATAACATTCTCCGCTCCTGAATTTTGCCTCCGCTGCCATCTTTCCTTTATCGTAATATAATAACGCGATCTTCAGGTAATTCACAAGCGCCTGCTCGTATGACCCCTTCGCGAAATACGACTCCGCCGTCCCGAAGTACGCGTCGGGCCTCTGCGCCTCGTCCTTGGATCGTATCACCGCGTCATACGACTTTATCGCGCCGTCGTGGTCGCCCTTTTCCGCCAGGACCGAGGCGAGCTTCATCCTCACCCTGTTCGCGTATTTTGATCCCGGATAGTCGCTAATGTATGTATTATACAACTCTATCGCCTTCGTTACATCACCTAACTTCAGTTGGCACTCGGCGGCCTTAAAATACGCGTCTTCGCCGTATGAATACCCGCCGTACTTCCGGATCGTCTCCATATAATCCGCATATGCCTTCTCGTAGTCCTTTGCGAAATACCTGTTTTCCGCCGTACGGAAGGAGACCGGCGCTTCTATTATCAGCTGATCGACGTTCCCGAGCGGCACGGCTATGACCGCCTTTTCGCCCGCGAGCTCGATAGTGATCCCCGACTTATCCGTCTTGATTATGGATCCCTTTATTACGTTGCCGTTCTTCAGCTTGATCCTGTCCTGGGCGATAGTTACGGCGGGCAGCGCAGACGCGATCAAAAATGCCGCCGCAGATAACATCGCTGTCCTCTTTACGGATATCATCTTGCCGAACCCGCTTTCTCCCTCGCCTTAGCAGCCTCATCGCTCTTCGGGTATTTCGCGATAAGTTTCCCGTACGTCTCTTTTGCTTCCTTACCCTTGCCAAGTTTTTCCTGGCACTCTCCGGCTTTCAGCAGCGACGCGGCCGCGAGGTTCTCCCTGTGCGAATAAAGTATCGCGACGCGCTGGAAATTCGCGAGCGCCTCTTCGTATTTATACATCATAAAAAGGCTGTTGCCGAGCTGGAACATCGCTTCAGCCGTCGTATCGTCCTTATAATGGTCTATCACGTCCTTATAATATACTATCGCTTCGCTTGTTATATCCCTGTAATAATACGAGTCCGCAATGCCGAGTTTTGCCTTGCTCGCGTATTTGGTCTTCGGGTACCTTGAAAGCAGTTCCGCGAAATCCGAGGCGGCATCCCTCCATTTCTTCAGCGACATGTACGCCCTGCCCCTGCTAAAGAGCGAGACCTCTTCGAGCGCGTCGTCCTTGTACTTCGATAATATGCCGCTGAACAGCTCCACAGCCCTTGAGCCCTCGTTCGTATCCACAAGGACCTGTCCTATTATTGAGGCGGCCTTCTCGGGCGGCGGGGTGTCCGCAAAATCATTATATGCCGCGAGAAGTTCGCGAACGGTAGCCGCCGCGGCCGCCGGGTCTCCCGACAGGTACTGCAAGTTCGCGAGGCATCCGTAAAGCTCCGACATCACCGCCTTCTGCCCCGAATACCTTCCTGCAAGCTCCCTGAACATCATGATACCTTCGGTATATTTTTTCTGTTTCAGGTATATGTCATATATCGTCCGGATCGCCTCGGCCGACATGGGGCTCTTCGGGTTCGTGTCGAGGAACCGCTTGAGCACCGCGAGCGCATCGTCACGCTTTGCCGAATACAGGTAGCTTATGCCGAGACGGTATGATGCCGCCTGCGCGAATTCATTATCAGGGTATTTATCGGCTATTCGCTTGTAATACTCCGCTGCGGATGAATACTGGCCCTTGTCGAAATGCGTGTTGCCGATCTCATAGATGACCGCGGGAACGAGCTTGTTCTCCGGGAACTTATCCATGAATTTTTTATAGTATGCCTGCGCCTGCGCGGTGTCCCCGAGGCAGGAATAACACCATCCTATATTGAACGTTACATCCTCTATGTTCTCGGATTTCGGATACATCTCTTCTATCATCTTGTAGTATTTGACGGCCTCTGTGTAGTCCTTCTTCTTGGCCAGCGCATACGCAAGCCTGAATGCAAAATAGGGGACAGATTCCCCCTTCGGGTATTTTTCTATATATTCCTTATATACTTCGGCCGCCCTGCCGTAATCTTCGATGCAGAAATAGCTCTCGGCAAGCTTCGCGAGGCCTTTTTCGTAGAGCTCCGTCCCCTTCGATCCGGGGAGCTGTTTCTTGTAATATTCTATGGCGTCCTTGTATTCGCCTTTTTCGAAATACGACTCGGCTATGAAGAAATTCATGTTCATCTTCTTCGCCGCTTCCGGATCGAGCTTCGCGTAATTATTGTATGCCTGCACCGCGGCGTCCGCGTTGCCCTTCTTCAGGTATGTAATGACGAGCAGGTGGCATACGTCCTTCTTCATCTTGCTTTCCGGATATCGTTCGAGGAAGTCCTCGCATATCACCCAGGTCTCAAATATCCTGCCCCGCTCATAATATGCCGCCGCCATCTGGTACCTGGACAGCTCCGTCAGGTCCGTGCCGGACCCGTAGATCTCGCTTCTCGGCTTTACCGTGCGGAAATACTTTATCGCCTTCGAGTATTCCTTGTCCTTCAGCGCTATCTGCCCCAAACTGAACTTCGCATCGTTGGCGAACCTCGAATCCGGCGGGATAGACCTGTAGATGTCCGCGGCCATGAGGTTTTTGCCCTGTTCCTTATATACGCCTGCGAGCATGAATTTCGCCTCCAGGATCCTGTTATCGTCCGGGTATGATTCTATCATCTTCTTGAGGAAGTTCGCGGAAAGGTCCCATTTCTTCTGGTTATAATAGGCGAGGCCCCTGCTGAAATATATGTCCGGCGCCTTCTTGGGGTCCCTGGACAACATGGCGTTGTATATCTGGTTCGCCCTGTCGTCCCTGCCCATCCTCAAATAACATTCCGCGAGGCCGTACTGGACCTTCTGCGTGAGGTCCTTCATGTACGCGAAGTCCTTGTTGACCTTGTTGAAGTTCGCTTCGGCCTTCTGGTATTCCTTCGTTTCGATATAAGCCAGCGCCTGGTTGCAGAGGGCATACGGAAGCTGTTTACTGTAAGGGAATTTTGTTATAAGTGCCTGGAAGGTCTTTGCCGCTTTTTCGTACTGGCCGGCATTCAGCTGCTTCTCGCCCAGGGTAAAAAGCTCCCCGTCCGTCTCCGCGCACGCCGGGATCGCGGATCCGAGGACTGCAAATGCCACGAATGCCGTTACAGCGAGGTATTTAAGCATTTTAAATAATATACATTATGTCTATACTTAAATCAAGGGTAAAATATTGCCCACGGGGGCATATTCTTGCTTATATCGGCTTCTTTTCAGTCGAGCCCTTCTTTCTTTGAAAAGACTTTATATAGGCAATATACGCAAAGGGCAATTATTGAACCCCATGAGATCGCCAGGAACAGCCATCCTCCAATGTTCATCCGGCCCCTCCCTGCTTCTTCTTCCACGCATTCCGCACCAGTAGTACGATAACGGCTATTATCCCGAGAAGCATCAACCTGGTGCCGAGGATATACGGCTTGTCGGCCTCTGCCACATTCGTCATCAGTATCCTTTGCCTGCCGCTATCCGACAGGACATACGAGCCGAGTATGACAAGCAGGAACAGCGGCGTAACATACCGCATAATGAACTTATATGCCCCCGGTATCCTCAGTTCCGCGCCATGGTGCATCTCCTCCCATGCCTTGTCCATACCGAAGACCCACGTGAATAATATCGTCTCGATCGTGGCGAAGAGCACGAGGCAGAAGGTCCCTCCCCAGAAATCCATCTCATCGACCACGCCCTTACCGAGGAAGAATATAGCGGGCTGGCAAAGCACGAAGAACACTACAGTCAGTATCCCGAGCGCCTTCTTCCTGCTCAGGTTGAACTCGTCCTCCAGGAAAGCCACCGCGGGCTGCGCAAGGGAAACCGACGAGGTAACCCCTGCCAGGAAGAGCATCATGAACCAGAGAAATCCGAAAACGGCGGTCAATGGTATCTTACTGAATATAGCGGGCATCGTCACGAAACCGAGGTTGAACGAGCCGCTCTTAGCGACTTCCTGCGCGCCTACAGGACCGAAGAAGACGAATGCCGCCGTTATCACAATACTTCCTCCGAGTATGACCTCGGCAAACTCGTTCATGCTTGCGGCCGTAAGCCCGGATAGCGCCACATCATCTGTTTTCCTGAGATAACTCGCGTATGTCAGGATCACACCTATCCCGACGCTCAGCGTGAAAAATACCTGTCCTGCCGCGGCAAGCCAGACCTTCGAGTCCTTAAGCATCGCGAAGTCCGGATTCCAGAGGAAGCCAAGTCCGTTCAAGGCATTCCAGTCGGGTTTAAGGATATCCGGCGTACCGAGCGTAAGCACCCTTGCCGCTATCAGTATACCGAATATAACCAGCGCAGGCATTGCTATATTACATAACCTCTCTATCCCTCCCTTGATGCCGTGGTAGAGCACGAATATGTTCAGCGCGAAAGTTATAAGGAAGAAGACGTAGGCCGTCTGCATGGAATTGAAATACTGGTTGGATTCGAGGCCCTGGAACGCCGAGAGGAACGACTGCAGTTGCGCCTGCGTCGTCGCGCCGGCGTACTTGCCGGTAAGCGAGAAGAAGCTGTATGCGAGGGTCCATGATTCGATATATGTATAATAGATCAGTATGACGAGTGGCCCGAATATACCGATGACCCCGAAATACTTGATAAAGCGGTTCTTCCGCTTGAGCGAATGGAATATGCCCGGCGCGGTGCCGTGGCCGAACCCTCCGCCGTACCGCCCGAGTGACCATTCTATCCACATCAGGGGGATGCCGAGCAAAAGAAGCGCGACGAAGTACGGTATCATGAACGCGCCGCCGCCGTTCTGCGCCGCCTGGACGGGAAACCTCAGGAAATTGCCGAGGCCCACCGCCGAACCGGCGACAGCCATTATTATCCCGAGCTTCGTGCCCCACGTTTGCCTGGGCTTCTGCGCCATTTAATATTTTACCTCTATAAGACACAACCCTTTTGAAGGCGCCGTCTCTCCCGCCGCCTTCCTGTCCCTTGCCTTAAGTATACCTCGCATGCTTCCCGCGGGTATCCTGCCGCGGCCTATATCTATTAGCGTCCCCGCGATGTTCCTGACCATATTGTAAAGGAAGCCGTCGGCCTCGACCTCCATTATTATCTTATCCGCCCGCCTCTTAAGGCATAGTTTCTTTATCGTGCGAACTGATGAGCGCTCAACCTTGTCGGACGCCTGGAAGGATTTGAAATCGTGTTTTCCGACCAGGGCCTTCGCTTCCTTCTTCATGAGCGGCAGGTTAAGCTTATACGGTATGTAAGAGGCCAGATTCCTTTCGATCGCCGAAGGCGAACTGCCCGTTATTATAGTGTACCTGTAGGTCTTCGACTTCGCGTCGAACCTTGCGTGGAACCCGGGCGCGGCCTCCTTCACATTCTTTATTACGATATCTTTCGGCAGCACGCCGTTAAGCGCCCTTTGCAGCTTATGGAGAGGTATGCATGAGGTCGTCTTGAAGTTCGCGAAGTGCGCTACGGCATGGACTCCCGCGTCGGTCCTGCCGCAAGAGATAAGCCGCGCTTTACGGCCTGTTATCCGTTTAAGCGCGGCTTCTATGGTGTCCTGGATGCTTCGGGCGTTCTTCTGCGATTGCCAGCCCGAGTACCCGGTGCCTTCGTATTCTATTTTGAGCAGGATATTACGCATTCGGCTATTTGTACCGCGTTGGTTGCGGCGCCTTTGCGCAGGTTGTCGGCGACGACCCAGAGCCACAGGCCGTTCCTGACTGAACAGTCGCAGCGTATGCGGCCGACAAATGTCTCATCCCTGCCCTCGCAATCCTTGGGCATCGGGTAGAGGCCCTTCTTGGCGTCGTCTATGACCACTATGCCCGGCGACCTGGCCAGCAGTTTCCTGACGCTGTCGGGGCTTATGCGCTTTGCGGTCTCTATATATACGGATTCCGAGTGGCCGGTCCTGACCGGGACCCTTACGGTAGTCGCGGATATCTTTATTTTATCATCGTGCATTATCTTGTGGGTTTCCTTCGCAAGCTTCCATTCCTCGCTTGTATAATCGCATTCCGCGAAGCCGCCTATCTGCGGAAAGACGTTATACGCGAGCTGCTGCGGCATGGATCTCTCCACATCCACATGGATGTTCCCGTACCCTCCTGCCGCTATAGCGGCGTTCTCGGCCTTTAGCTGCTCAACGGCGCTCTTTCCGGCTCCCGATGACGCCTGCAGGGTGGTGACAATTACCCTCTTTAGCCCCGCTTTCTTGCGTATCGGCTCGAGCGCGACGACCATCTGTACGGTAGAGCAGTTCGGGTTCGCTATTATGCCTTTGTGCTTCTTCACGTCCTTCCCGTTGACCTCCGGGACGACCAGCGGAACATTCGGGTCCATACGGAAATCGGCGCCGTTATCTATGACAACGCAGCCCCTCTTTACCGCTTCCTTCGCGTATGTCACCGCCGCTCCCTTTTCGCCCTCGGTTCCCGCGAATAACGCTATATCAATGCCGTCGAAACTCTCCGGCGATATCGCCTGCACGGAATACTTCTGCCCGTCGACATCCATCTCCCTCGCGCTTCGCGCCAACACTCGCAATTCCGCG
Organism: Candidatus Omnitrophota bacterium; assembly: GCA_017992785.1. Taxonomy (GTDB): domain Bacteria; phylum Omnitrophota; class Gorgyraeia; order Pluralincolimonadales; family Pluralincolimonadaceae; genus UBA6215. The sequence goes on from JAGONY010000004.1 coordinate 28,336, forward strand.
ACCGGGAAGTTCCGATGGCGAAGCACCCGAAGCATCTCTATGCCGACCACGCCGGCGCCGACCACCGCTATGTTATATCCGTTCTTCCTTTTCATCTCTCTCCCTATAGATTTTCCACGACCAGGTCCCCGACCTGGCTTGTCGAATAACCCATCTTTCCGGCCGCCAACGATCTCAGTTTCGTGTTAACGACCTTTATGACGGCTTCCTCTATCGCCTTCCCTGCCTTTTCCTCCCCGAGCGTCTCGAGCATCATACCGCCCGCGCAAATGGCCGCAAGCGGGTTGATGACGTTCTGCCCCGTATACTTAGGCGCGGACCCGCCTATCGGCTCGAACATCGATACGCCTTTCGGGTTGATGTTCCCGCCCGCCGCGATGCCCATGCCGCCCTGTATCATAGCGCCGAGGTCCGTAATGATGTCGCCGAATATGTTGTCGGTTACGATAACGTCGAACCATTCGGGATTCTTTACGAACCACATCGTTGTCGCGTCCACATGGGCGTAATCCGTCTTGACGTCCGGATACTCCTTCGCAACCTCGTTGAACGTCCTCTGCCAGAGGTCCCACGCGTACGTCAGCACATTCGTCTTTCCGCAGAGCGTAAGCTTCTTGCGCTTGTTGCGCTTCTTGCAGTAATCGAACGCGTAGCGCACGCAGCGTTCTACGCCCTTTCGCGTGTTGTACGATATCTGTATCGCGACCTCTTCGTCCGTGCCTTTCTTCTGGAACTCTCCCATGCCTTTATATATGCCTTCGGAGTTCTCGCGCACGACCACGAAATCTATGTCTTCCGGTTTCTTGTCCTTGAGCGGACAATAAGCGGAGTTGTACAGCTTGACCGGCCTGAGGTTTATATACTGGTCGAGCGCGAAACGCAGCTTGAGCAGCACCTGCTGTTCGAGTATGCCCGGCTTGACCTCGGGATGCCCCACCGCGCCGAGGTATATCGCGTTGTATTTCCTTAACTCGTCGATATCCCCGTCCTCGACGGTCTTTCCCGTCCTCAGGTAGCGCTCTCCGCTGAAATCGAATATGTTCGTCTCATATTTGAACCCGAATTTTTCAGAAGCCGCCTTCATGACCTTAAGGCCCTCGTTTACGACTTCCGGCCCGGTGCCGTCACCGGGTATTACCGCGATCCTGTAGTTGTTCATTTTTTCCTGACCACCCATTTCATGAGCCCGCCCGCCCCTATGAGCTCCTGCATGAACTCCGGCATCGGCCTGGCTTTATACACCTGGTCCTTTGTAAGGTTCCTGATCAACCCCGTCGAGACGTCGACTTCCACTTCGTCGCCTTCTGTTATTGCCTTCGCGGCTTCCGCGCATTCGAATATCGGAAGCCCGATGTTTATGCTATTACGGAAGAATATCCTCGCGAAGCTCTCCGCTATGACACAGGATATCCCGCACCCCTTTATCGCTATAGGAGCGTGCTCCCTGCTCGAGCCGCAGCCGAAATTCTTTCCCGCTACGATAATATCCTGCGCGGCGGCCTTCTTCGAAAAACCCGGCATTATCCCGTCCATGCAGTTGGCGCCGAGCTCTTTCGGATCGACCGTTACGAGGTATTTCGCCGGGATTATCTCGTCCGTATTTATGTCGTCCCCGAATTTCCAGGCCCTGCCCTTGAGTATCATATGACCTCCTCCGGATGCGCGATCTTTCCTTTTATGGCAGACGCGGCCGCAACAGCCGGATTCGAGAGGTAAACCTCCGATTTCAGGTGACCCATTCGCCCGACGAAGTTCCTGTTCGTCGTCGCTATGGAGCGCTCTCCCGCGGCAAGTATCCCGAGATGGCCCCCGAGGCACGGCCCGCATGTCGGCGTCGACACCGCGCAGCCCGACTTCACGAACGTCTCTATGAGGCCCTCCTTCATCGCCTGGAGGTATATCGCCTGAGTAGCGGGGAAGATTATGCAGCGCACGTCCTTATGCACCTTCCTTCCCTTTAATACCCCGGCGGCGATCCTCAGGTCGCTGATACGGCCGTTCGTGCAGGACCCTATGACCGACTGGTCTATCCTGACGTCTTTTACCTTGCTTACCGGTTTCACGTTCGAAGGCAACGGCGGCAACGATACCATCGGCTCGAGTTTTGAGGCGTCGTATTCCCTGACCTGCGAATATACGGCGTCCTTGTCGCTCGCGTATATCTTCCACTTCTTCTTCGACTTCTTTGACGTCCCTTTCACATATTTCAACGTTGTGGCGTCCGGCGCGATTATGCCGTTCTTGCCTCCCGCTTCTATCGCCATGTTGCACATGGCGAACCTGTCGTCCATCGGGAGCCTGTCTATCGCGTCTCCCGTGAACTCCATCGACTTATACAACGCGCCGTCAACGCCGATGTCGCCTATCGTGTGCAATATTAGGTCTTTTCCGCCCACCCATTTGCGCAGCTTTCCCTTATAAACGAACTTGATCGACTCTGGCACCTTGAACCATACCCTCCCGCGGACATATGCTGCGGCAAGGTCGGTGGAGCCGACGCCTGTAGAGAACGCGCCTACGGCGCCGTATGTGCACGTATGCGAGTCCGCGCCTATTATGAGGTCTCCGGGCATCGTGAGCCCTTCCTCGGGAAGCAGCGCATGCTCTATCCCCATGCATCCGATCTCATAATAATACTTGATCCTGTATTTTCTCGCGAAATCGCGCAATACCTTCAGCTGCTCGGCCGACTTGATGTCCTTCGCAGGGGAGAAATGGTCGGGCACGAGCGCGATCTTCTTGTTATCGAACACCTTTCCGACGCCTGTCTTCTCGAATTCGGAGATGGCTATCGGCGCCGTTATGTCGTTGCCGAGGCAGAGGTCTATTTTGCAGTCGACCAGGTCACCGGGAGCTATCGACTTCCTGTCCGTATGCGCGAGCAATATTTTTTCCGTTATCGTATATCCCATTTATAACTCCTTCACATAAGCTACTTCGTCGCAATCCGCGAACCTGGGGCATATGCTGCAGTCGTTCCAGATCTTTTGCGGAAGTTTTTTCTTCTCGATCGGGCTGAACCCGAGCTTCCCGAAGAATTCCTCCTGCCGCGTCAGGGCGAAGACGCTCTTCAACCCGAGATCTACCGCTTCCCCGATGCAGGCCTTCACGAGCTTGCTGCCGATGCCCTTATTCACGCTGCCTGCGTCAACCGCGAGGGACCTTATCTCGGCAAGCTTGTCCGAATATATGTGCAGCGCGGCGCATCCGAGGACCTTCCCACCGCTCTCAAGGACGAAGAAATCCCTTATCCCTTCGGCTATATCGCCCGCGGAGCGCGGAAGCATCTCTTTCTTGCGCGCGTAGAAACCGATGAGCCCGTGTATCTGATCTATATCTGCGACCTGCGCTTTTCTTACCATTATTTTATGATGCCTTCCGACGGGCTCGATGCCGACGCGTACTGTTTTTTAGGTATCCTTCCCGACAGGTACGCGAGCCTGCCTGCTTCCGTTGCAAGCTTCATCGCCCTCGCCATCCCGACCGCATCTGCGGCGCCGGCGATACCTGTATTCATAAGTATCCCGTCCACTCCAAGCTCCATCGCCACCGCCGCGTCCGAAGCGGTCCCGACACCCGCGTCGACGATCACGGGAACTTTCACCGCCTCCTGTATGAAACGTATGTTCAACGGGTTGAGTATCCCCATGCCCGAGCCGATCGGCGAGGCAAGGGGCATCACGCACGCGGCGCCCGCGTCCGCGAGTTTCTTCGCCATTATCGGGTCGTCGTTCGTGTACGGCATGACGGTGAATCCCTCTTTTACGAGTATCTTCGTCGCCGCCAGCAGCGCTTCCGTATCCGGGAACAGGGTCTTCTCGTCGCCGATGACCTCGAGTTTGACCAGGTCCGACAAACCCATGCCCCTGGCTATCCTGGCTATCCTCATCGCGTCCTCGGCGGTATAGCAGCCGGCCGTATTAGGCAGTATAGTATATTTATTTCTGTCGATATGGTCAAGCAAAGATTCCTTGCCGGAACCTGCTTCGCTAAGGTCCAGCCGCCTTATCGCGACGGTCACCACCTCGGCTCCGGACGCTTCGAGCGCCTTCTCCATTATGTCGAACGTGGCGTATTTGCCCGTCCCGACAAGCAGCCTCGACTTAAACTCTTTTTTTCCTATCCTTAACGCCTTGTCTTCCATGCCTGTCTCCGTAATATTTGCACATCCTCTTCAGGTTACATAAAGGGCATTTCGGTTCCCGCGCCGTGCATACCTGCCTGCCGAGCATGATAAGGTGCAGGTGGAACTCCTTTATCGCGTGCGCCGGCGAAGCCGATGTCAGGTACTCCTGGGCCTTCTCCCTCGTCGTTCCCGGGCTTATAAATCCCAGGCGCTTCATTACCCTGAATATATGCGTGTCCACCGGCATTATCGGCTTCCCGAACGAAAATAACAGCACTACCGCGGCCGTCTTCGGCCCGACGCCTTTTATCGACCTCAGGAAATTGTAAGCTGCTGCGAGCCCAATGTCTTTCAGGAATTTGAGGCTCAGTGCATTCCTGCGCTTCTTTATCTCATTAAGCGCGCCCTTTATCCTCGGCGCCTTAATATTAGAGAGCCCGGCGATCTTTATCTCCCGCTTTATCGCGGGCAGCGGGGCCTTCCTGAGGGCTTCCCAGCCCCGAAAACGCCTCTTCAGGTTATCATATGCGCGGAGCGAGGTTATATCCGAGGTATTCTGGGAAAGGATGGTCTTGACGAGTTCCCCTGTCGCGTCACCTGCGGCCGGAACCTTCAACCGGCCGAACCTCTTCAACAGCAGGCCCCTTACGTCGACGACCTTATTGCGCCGCATCTATCTCTCGATGACCGTCCCTTTTGCGACGACGACAAGCCCGGACTCCGTCACCGTGAACCTCTTCTTGTCTTCCTCGAGGTCGTAGCCTATCTCAGTACCCGACGGGATCTTGACGTCCTTATCCACTATCGCCCGCCTTATCTTCGCGTTCCGCCCTATATCCACGCCTTCCATGATTATCGAGTCCATCACGCTCGAATAGCTGTTGATCCTTACGTTGTTGGAGAGTATCGAGCGTTCGACGCGCCCGCCCGAGATTATGCAGCCGTTTGCCACCATCGAATCGAGCGCGACGCCGATCCGCATCCCGTCATCGCCGCCTGCGAAGACGAACTTCGCCGGCGGGAACTTCTCCATATACGTCCTTATCGGCCATTCGTTATCGTAAAGGTTGAATACCGGCGTTACGTTCACGAGGTCCATGTTTGAGTCGAAGAACGCGTCGAGCGTGCCTATATCGCGCCAGTACTTTGCTTCCTTCTTGTTCTCGTCCTTAAAATTATACGCGAATACCTTCGCCTTCCTCGCGACCATTGACGGGAGTATGTTCTTCCCGAAATCGTGCTTGCTGTCCGCTTTCTGCGCGTCTATGCCGAGCTCTTCCTTCAGCACGTTAGTGCTGAAGATGTAGATGCCCATCGAGGCATAGACATGTTCCGGGTCCCCGGGGATCGTCTTCGACGGCACCTGCGGCTTCTCCTCGAATCCCTGTATCCTCTCGTTGCGGTCGACCTCGACGATGCCGAAATGGTGAGCTTCCTTCTTTTCCACCTCAACGACCGCGACTGTGCAATCCGCGCCCTTCGCTTTATGGTATTCGACCATATCGGAGTAATCCATCTTGTATATATGGTCGCCTGCGAGTATCAGGACGTACTCCGGCTTCTCGGTCTCGATGAAATACAGGTTCTGGTATATCGAGTCGGCGGTCCCCATATACCAGGTATCGCCCGTCCTCATCTGCGCAGGCACTATGTCGATATACTCGCCAAGTTCTGCGTCGAAAATGTTCCACCCGAGCCGAAGGTGCCTGATAAGCGAATTGCACTTATACTGCAGCAACACGTGTATCCTGCGTATATCCGAATTTATGCAGTTCGACAGAGTGACGTCTATGATCCTGTATATCCCGCCGAACGGGACGGCCGGCTTGGTGCGGTCGCGCGTGAGCGGATACAGCCTCTCGCCTTTGCCGCCGGCCATTATGAACGCTACTACGTTTTTCATGCTATTTTTTCACCAATGTGAACGCGGCCACTATCTCGGTCACGCCTATCCGTATCATCATTACGGCTATCGCGGCCAGGAATATATCCGACACCTTAGCCAATGCCCTCGAGCCGCCTTTTCCGAGGACCTTTATGAAGAGGTCCGCTTTCGCGAGCACAAGCCACATCAACAGCATGTTAAGTATGACAGACACTACCGTAGGTACAAGACCGTACGCTTCGCGCAGGATCAGTATAGTCGTGAGCACGGCCGGACCCGTTATCAGGGGAGTCCCTAACGGGAATACGCCTATATCTGTCGTCGGCTTCGCCCTCTTGTCCTCCCCGGGCAGCAGCAGGTGCACCGAAAGGACGAGAAGCAGCACACCGCCGGCGATCCTGAAGTCAGGGACAGTAACACCCATTAGCCGCAGTACCAGGTTCCCGAGGAACATGAATCCAAGAGCGACTATAGTCGCGACAAATATGCTGTTCAGGATCACCTTATGCCGCGACTCGGGCTTCATGCCCTCGGTCAGCATCAGGTATAACGGCAGGTTCCCGAACGCGTTTACCGCCATGAACACGGGTATGAATGCAAGCACAAAAGGCGCTATCGGCGACAATATCTTAAGTATCCCGCTGATCATATTTTTCCCCCTTCTTGTGCATTATATAGGAACGCGGCTAAAAATGCAATCTCATTTGCCCTGCCTGAAATACCGCGCCCTCGGGGGGCACGCCACTGAATGGCCGGGCCCCACTTCCTCCAAAACCGGTTCCTCAACCCTGCATTTCGGCTCAGCATACGGGCAGCGCGGGTGGAATTTGCATCCGGACGGCGGGGAGATCGGCGACGGCGGTTCGCCTTTCACGGTAAGCTTCTTCTTTTTCTTTTCCGGCCCGAGAGACACCGCTGAGAATAGCGCTTCCGTATAAGGATGTACCGGTCGGGCATAGAGCCCTCCGGTAGGCGCGCTCTCAAGGACCTTCCCGAGGTACATAACTATCACGTCGTCTGACATCGACTCTATCACGCGAAGGTCATGTGATATGAACAGGTATGACAGCCCCGATTCTTTCTGCACGGACGCAAGCAGTTCGAGTATCTGGGCCTGTATCGAAAGGTCAAGCGAGGATACCGGCTCATCGCATATGACGAGCTTCGGGCCCGTCATCAGCGCCCTCGCGATGCCTATCCTCTGCCTCTCGCCGCCGCTGAACTGGTGCGGATACCTTCCGGCATACCCCGGCTGCAGCCCCACCCTCGATAGCGACGCCGCGATGGCCTCCCTCCTCTTGGCCGGATCGCCCAGGCCGTGCACGAGCAACGGTTCTGCAAGTATCTCGCCGATCTTCATCCTCGGATTCAGTGAATTATACGGGTCCTGGAAGACCGCCTGCAGCCCTTTCCTCAGCGGCCTCATCCTGTCCTGAGGCATTCCGCTTATTTGCGCCCCGTCGAACACCACGCTGCCGTCTGTGGGCCTTGTGAGGTTCAGTATTATACGCGAGAGCGTCGTCTTTCCGCAGCCCGATTCCCCGACGAGGCCGAGCGTCCTGCCCCCGGTTATCTCGAACGAGACCCCGTCGACCGCCTTTACGGTGCCTACGAGCTTCTTCGTGAGCCCGCGCTCTACCGGAAAATACTTTTTTATTCCCTGAACGGATAACAGGGGCGTCATCTTAAAGTTTCCCCATCTTCGGTATGCAATCTATGAGTTTCCTTGTATAAGGATGCGACGGCTTCCTGTATACGAGCTCCGTGTCGCCGTATTCGACTATCATCCCCTGCTGCATGACCGCGGTCTTCTCGGCTACCTGCGATACTATCGACAGGTCGTGCGTTATCAGTATTACCGTAAGTCCCATATCCCGCTTGAGTTTTACAAGGAGCTCAAGTATCTGCGCCTGAACGGTAACGTCGAGCGCCGTGGTCGGCTCGTCGGCGATAAGAAGTTTCGGCCTGCACGAGACAGCCATAGCTATCATAGCCCTCTGCCTCATTCCTCCCGAGAGCTGATGCGGATAGGCGTGCATCATTTCCTCCGGAGACGGCATCCCGACATCCTTAAGCGACGATACGGCGATATCGAACGCGCCGGCGCCGGCGGCCTTCCGGTGCAGCGTGACGGCCTCGATGATCTGTTCTCCTATCGTGAATACCGGGTTCAACGAGGTCGCCGGATCCTGGAATACGTAGGATATCTTCGCGCCCCGTATCTTCCTTAGGTCCTCCTCCGGCATGCCCAACAGGTCCATGCCGTCAAACCTTATGCTCCCGGACCTCACCGTCGCCGCCTTCGGCAGCAGGCCCGTTATCGAAAGCGCGGTGACGGATTTTCCCGAGCCGGATTCACCGACGAGGCCGAGGATCTCTCCCTCAAAGACCTTCAGGTCGGCCCCGCGGACCGCCTCGACGGACTTCCCTTCCTGGTTGAAATCCAGGCGCAGGCCCTTTATCTCCAAAAGCGGTTCTCTGCTCATTGTCTCCTGTGTGGGTTGAAATGCTCGCGCAGGCCTTCACCGAGAAGGTTATAACCGAGCACCGTAATAAGTATCGCGAGGCCCGGGAAGACCGTTATCCACCATGCAATACCCAGCGTCGATTTTGCTTCCGTAAGTATATTGCCCCAGCTCGGGACCGGCGGCTGGACACCGAGGCCGAGGAAGCTCAAGCCCGATTCCGTCAGTATAGCGCCCGCGACACCCAGTGTCGCGCTGACGAGCACCGGCCCTAGGCCGTTCGGTATGAGGTGGCGCGTTATTATCCTGAAGTCGCTCGCGCCGACCGCCCTGGCCGCTTCGACAAATTCCCTCTCCTTTAAGCTTAATATCTCCGCCCTTATGAGCCGCGCGACGCCCATCCACCCGGTCAGCCCTATTATCACCATTATGTTCCAAATGCCCGGCCCGAGGACCGCTATGGTCGCGAGTATCAGGAAGAAAGTCGGAAAGCACAGCATTATATCTATGAACCTCGAGATTGCGCTGTCGACCCACCCGCCGTAATACCCCGCCACCGAGCCGAAGATCACGCCCGCTATGACGGATATCCCTACCGCGACGAAACCTACGCTCAGCGATATCCTCGCGCCGAAAGCCATCCTGCTGAAGAGGTCGCGGCCCAGCGAATCGGTGCCCATGATATGCTCGGGTGACGGCGGCATCAGCGCATTTTGCAGGTCTATCTCGCCCGGGTCATATTCAGATATTAGGGGCGCGAAGAGCGCGGCGGCCGCCATTATCGCCACGACTATGATGCCGAATACCGTAAGTTTATTGAGGTTTCTCATCTTCCCGTTACCCTTATCCTTGGGTCGACGCACGCGTATATGACATCCGCGACGAGGTTCCCTATGAGAGTGAGTATAGCGCCGATGAAAAGCACGCCCATTATGACCGGATAATCCCTTGCCATTACCGAATCGTAGAAGAGCTTGCCCATCCCGGGTATCGCGTATATCGACTCGAATATGACGCTTCCGCCTATGAGCCCCGGGACCGATAACCCCATTATAGTCACTATCGGGAGCAAGGCGTTCTTCAGCGCGTGTTTGTATATGACCTGCCTCTCGGGCAGGCCTTTCGCGCGCGCCGTCCTCACGAAATCCTTGTTCAGGACCTCGAGCATGCTCGTCCTCATATAGCGGGATATCCCGGCAAGGCCTACGAACGCCGATACGAAGACCGGCAGCGCCAGGTGCACCGCAAGGTCCGCCAGTTTCTCCAGGAGGTTATAATCCTCGAAATCGATGGATTTTATCCCGGATACGGGAAGCCATCCGAGATGTACGCCGAAAAGGTTCATCAGCAGCAACGCGAGCCAGAATGTCGGCATCGCGAAACCTATGAAAACAAAGACCGTTGAGATCCTGTCGTATGCCGAACCCTCCCTGACCGCGCTTGTGATCCCTATCGGGACGGCGGCCAGGAATATAAGAGCGAGCGACAGCACGTTTATCGTTATCGTGACAGGTATCCTTTCGCCGATCTTTTGGGACACCGGCCTGTCATCGACAAAGGACTTGCCGAGGTCGAACCTCGCGAGCCGCTTGACCCATTCCCAATACTGGATATAGACGGGCTTGTCGAGCCCGTAGAGTTTGTCCAGTTTCTCGCGCGCCTCGAGGGATATCTTCGGGGACATCTCCGCCTGCAGCCGCGTCGGCTTTCCCGGCGACAAGTGTATGACGAAGAAGGTGATAAGCGTTATGCCGATCAGCACCGGGACCATACCTATAAGCCTTCTCGCTATATAGTTCACCATCTCGTGTATCTCTGTTCTTCCTTTGGCACGTACCACTTGATGAAATTATAACCTATTCCGGCGGGGGCCGGAACGATACCCTTGAACCTTCCGTGTACTATCGGCAGCGCGTCGGGGACAAAGAGGAATATATACGGGTGGTCGTCGAATATGAGCCTGTTTATCCTGTTATAAATCTCACGCCTTTTTTCCTGGCTGTACTCCCTGCGGCCTTCCAGCAACAACCTGTCGACTTCTTCATTTTTGTAGCCGATGAAATTAAATTCGCCCGGGCGCGTCTTAGACGAATGCCAGATATCGTAGCAGTCGGGGTCCCTCGAAAGGCTCCAGCCCATTATGACCGCCTCGAACTTGCCCTTATCTATGAACTCCGAGAGGAATGTAGCCCATTCGATTATCCTTACCTCGGCCTCGATCCCGACATCCTTGAGCCTGCGCTGTATTATCTCGGACGCGGTCTTCCGCGGGTCATTGCCCTGGTTCGTCATTATCGTGAACCTGAACTTCTGCCCATTCTTGTCGAGGATGCCGTCGCCGTCGTGGTCCTCCCAGCCCGCTTCCTTAAGCAACTCCTTCGCCTTTGCCGGGTCGTAAGGGACCGGCTTTATATCCTTATTGCACGCCCATGACTCCGGGGGGAACGGCCCCGTCGAGATGCGGCCGAGGCCCAGCAGCACCCCGGTTATTATCTCGTCCTTGTCTATGGCATGATCGAGCGCGAGCCTGACCCTCGCGTCGGAGAATTTCGCGTCCCTGAGGTTAAGGCCCATGTAAGTATACCCGAAAGACGGGTACCTGTATTTCCTGTAATTTTTCCTGAAGAACGGCGTATCCGTCTGGCGGGAATACTGAAGCGGCGTAAGCCCTATCTGGTCGACGCCCTGGGTCTGCAGCTCAAGGAACGTCGTCGCCTGGTCTGGGATTATCCTGTAGATGTACCTGTTGATGAACGGCCGCCCCTCGTAATAATCGGGGTTCGAGGTAAGGACTATCTTCTCGCCCGTCTTCCATTCCTTGAAACGGTAGGGGCCTGTGCCCACGGGATTTCGCGAGTATTTCGTACTGCCCAGATCCTCTTTTTCGAGCAGGTGCCTCGGCATTATCCCCATGCCCCAGCTCGACAGCCCCGGAGAGAATGGTTCCTTGTATGTGACCTTTACGGTATGGTCGTCGAGGACCTCGAGCGACTTGACCCTTTCGAAATCGCCGCTGTAAGGCGTCTTTACGTTTGGGTCTATGAGCTTCAGGTAGGTGAATTCCACGTCGCGCGCGGTGAAGGGCTCTCCGTCGTGCCATTTTACCCCTTTGCGCAAATGGAAGATTATTACGAGGCCTTCATCCTTTATCTCCCAACTTTCGGCGAGCTCGCCTTCAAGGTTCAGGTCCTTGTCATACCTTATGAGCCCGTTGTAAACGAGCCCGCATATCTCCGCTGAGGACGAGTCCGAAGCAAGTATCGGGATAAGCGTGCTCGCGTCCCCGATCGAGGCGGTCACGATCGCATCCCCCACGGGGGACGCTTCGCAGTCGCCGTATTGGGCGCTTGCCTGGGTTGCCTGGGGCAATCCTGCAGCTATTAGGGCAGGATGGCCCCAAATCGCTGCCGCAAATAAAAATATCCCGACGAATCGGGATATTTTTATATACATATCTTGCTCTCCTGTCTACTTTTTAGGAGCTTCTTCCGCCGCCGGAACTGCCGCGGGAACCTCGGCAGGCATTGCTGACGCAGCCGGAGCTGTGTTGCTCTGCTTCGACAATTCCTTTTCCACAATAGAGCCGCCCTTGTTCATGGATACGAGGGCAAGCGTCAGCGAGGTCGCGAGGAACAGTACCGCGCATCCCGCCGTCGCCTTCGTCAGGAACGAGGAGGCCTTTGTGCCGAGCATCGATTGCAGCCCGCCGCTCCCGCCGAACGTCTCCGATATTCCGCCGCCTTTGCCCGCCTGCAGCAGTATTACCATTATAAGCACCAGGCACGAGATCACATGCAATGCTATCAATACTCCATACATCTTATTACGCTGCTCCTTTACCTTTTGCTCTGTCTGACTATCTCGGCGAAATCCTTTACATTAAGGCTCGCGCCGCCGACCAGCGCGCCGTCGATATCCGGCCCCGCCATGATCGCTTTAACGTTATCCGGCTTCACGCTTCCGCCGTATTGTATTCTTACCTTCGAGGAAACCTCTTCCCCGAACATCTTTCCGAGAAGGGAACGGATATACTTGTGGACTTCCTGCGCCTGCTCGGGCGTCGCCGTCCTGCCGGTCCCTATCGCCCATACCGGTTCATAGGCGATCACGACCTTCAGCGCGTCCTCTTTTGTGAGGCCGGAGAGCCCGCCTTCGACATGGTCTTTCACGACATCGAACGTCTTGCCGGAATCGCGCTCTTCGAGCCGCTCCCCGACGCAGACGATAGGCGTAAGCCCGTGCTTCAGGGCCGCCTTGACCTTCTTATTGACCGTATCGTTCGTTTCGTGGAAATATGTCCTGCGCTCGGAATGCCCTATTATGCAATACCCGCAGCCGAGGTCCGTTATCATCTTCGGCGCGACCTCGCCGGTGAACGCGCCTTCTTCCTCCCAGTACATGTCCTGGGCGCCATAGCCGATATTCGAACCCTTCAGCGCGTCCGCTACCTTGGCTATCGCGGTGAACGGCGGGCATACGACGATATCCACCGCCGACTCGCCCTTCAGTTCCGACTTGAGCCCGTTGACAAGCTCGAGCGCTTCGCCCGAGGTCTTATACATCTTCCAGTTCCCTGCAATTATAGGTTTTCTCATATTATTTGTCCGTTAATGCCTTTATGCCGGGCAGGGCCTTGCCTTCAAGATACTCGAGCGAGGCGCCGCCTCCGGTCGATATATGCGTCATCTTGTCTTCCAATTTGAACTTAGCCACAGCCGCGGCCGTATCGCCGCCGCCGATTATAGATATTACCTTGCCGCAGCACGAGCAGCATGAAGCGCCCGACAGGGACGCGATGTATTTCGCGACTTCCTCGGTGCCCTTCGAGAACTTGTCCATCTCGAACACTCCGAGCGGCCCGTTCCAGACGATCGTCTTCGCGCCTTTGAGCACGGCCTTGAAGTCCTCGACCGTCTTCGGGCCTACATCCAGGCCCATCCAACCGTCGGGTATCTCGTCCCCGACCGTCTTGGTGTTCGCGTTTGCGTCGAACTTGTCTGCTATCACGTTATCCGTGGGAAGCACGATATTTACGTTCTTCTGCTTCGCCTTTTCGAGAAGGGACTTCGCTATCTCTATCTTATCCTTCTCGACCTTCGAGGCGCCTATCAATTTTCCCTGCGCCGCGTAGAATGTGTACGCCATGCCGCCGCCGATAAGTATGGAATCGGCCTTATTAAGCAGGTTCTCTATTACGCCTATCTTGTCCGATACCTTCGCGCCTCCGAGTATCGTTACGAACGGCTTAGCCGGGTTACTGACCTTCCCTTCGAGGTACTCTATCTCTTTCTCGAGCAGGAACCCCGCCGCCGAGGCGGACTTAAGGTATTTCGTCACGCCTTCGGTCGAAGCATGCGCGCGGTGCGCGGTGCCGAACGCGTCGTTGACATATACATCGCCGAGGCCCGCGAGCTCTTTCGCGAAACCGGCATCGTTGGCTTCCTCTTCCGCGTGGAAACGCAGGTTCTCGAGCAGCATGCATTCGCCCGGATTGAGCGCGACGGCCATCGCCTTTACCTCGGGGCCTATGCAGTCCTTCGCCATCTTGACGGGCCGGCCGAGCAGTTTGCTTAACCTTTCCGCGCACGGAGCCAGTCTGTATTTCGCAACGGCCTTGCCGTCCGGCCTGCCGAGGTGGCTCATCAGTATCAGTTTAGCGCCTTTATCAAGCGCGTATTTTATCGTAGGTACCGTCGCCCTGATCCTCGTATCGTCAGTGATGGCCAGATTTGCGTCGAGCGGGACGTTGAAGTCCACACGCATGATCACGCGCTTGCCGTTGAGGTCAAGGTCCTTTATTGTCAGTTTGTCCATTTATCTTCGGCTCCTGCCCTTAAAGGCCTTTCCTGACGATATACTCGCAGAGGTCGACGACCCTGCTGGAATAGCCCCACTCGTTGTCGTACCACGAGAGGACCTTTATGAAATCGTCGCCTATGACCTTAGTGCTCTTCGCGTCCACTATCGAGCTCAGCGCGCAGTGGTTGAAGTCTATCGATACGACCGGGTCTTCCGTGTAGCCGAGGATGCCCTTGAGCTTGCCCTCTGCGGCTTCCTTCAGGACCGCGTTTATGTCTTCGGCGGTCACTTTCTTGGAGAGCGTCGCGGAAAGGTCGACAACAGATACGTTCGCGCTCGGGACCCTCATCGAGAAGCCGTCGAGCTTGCCTTTAAGCTCCGGTATGACGAGCGAAAGGGCCTTAGCGGCTCCTGTCGACGTCGGTATCATCGATAAGGCGGCCGCGCGCGACCTGCGCAGGTCGGAATGGGCCTGGTCCTGGAGCTTCTGGTCGTTCGTATACGCGTGTATCGTCGTCATGAGGCCCTTGACGATACCGAATTTGTCATTTAGTACCTTGGCGACCGGAGCGAGGCAGTTCGTCGTGCACGACGCGTTCGATATGACGTTGTGGCCCTTCGGGTCGTATTTGTCCTCGTTGACGCCCATTACTATGGTTATGTCCTCACCCTGCGCGGGGGCCGATATGATCACCTTCTTGGCTCCGCCTTTCGTTATATGGTTCTCGGCGCCCTTTACTTCCTTGCCCTTCTTGTTTACGCCGTCTTTCTTTAAGGTGAAAAGGCCCGTCGACTCGACAACGATCTCGACGCCGAGGTCCTTCCACGGAAGCTCCGACGGGTCCCTCTTCGCGAGGACCTTGATCATCTTTCCGTCTACGGAGATCGTATCCTCTGAAGCGGACTTCACGTCGCCGGGGAACCTGCCGTGGACAGAATCATATTTCAGCAGATATGCGTTTGTTTTTGCGTCGGTTATGTCATTTACCGCGACCAGCTCGAGGTCCTTGCTCTTCTTCTCGAGTATCGCTCTTGCAACAAGACGACCTATCCTTCCGAAACCGTTGATACCTACCTTTACCGCCATTTCCTACCTCCCTAATGAGCCCCCGAGGGGCGAATTGTATCCGCCCACAGGGCGGATTTCCTTTTGAAGTTTACAGTGACACTTCCCTAAGCGCCCAAGCCGCTATCTCCGGCGGCGTCGGGTTCAAATAAAAACCTGTCCCCCACTCGAAGCCGGCCGTGCGCCCGAGCCTAGGCATTACTTCGATATGCCAGTGGTAATCGACGCGCTCCTTTGAATCTATGGGCGACGTATGCACGATAAAATTATACGAAGGGTCCTTCAGCGCGATCTTCATCCTGAGAAGGGTCTCCTTCAGTATCCTCGCGAGGTCTACGACCTCTTCCTTCTGGATATAGCTGAACTCCGAACTGTGTATCTTCGGGAATATCGAGAACTCGAACGGGAACCTCGAGACGAACGGCGCGAACGCGATGAAGCTCTTGTTCTCCGTTATGACCCTCTCCCTCTCGTCTATCTCCTGGTGTATCATGTCGCAGAAGACGCATCTCTCCCTGTATTCGTAGTACCTTAAAGACCAGCGCAGTTCCTCGACGACCCTCTTCGGGATGATCGGCAGCGCGATAAGCTGCGAATGCGGATGCTCGAGCGACGCGCCGGCGGAGATCCCGTAGTTCTTGAATATCAGGATGTATTTGAAACGCTTGTCGCCTATGAGGTCCAGGCTCCTGTTGCGGTACGCCCATATTACCTGCTCGACCTCGTGGTCCATCAGGTCGCAAAGTTCCCTGCCGTGGTCCGGGTTCTCTATTATGACTTCATGGGCGCCGATGCCGTTCATCATATCGTACATCCCGATGCCTATCCTGTCGAGGTCGCCCTCGACCCTCAGCGCGGGGAACTTGTTCGGTATGACGCGGGTCTGCCAGCCGGGCTCGTTCGGCTTGACTATGCCCTCGCGTTGCGCGTATATCTCCGGAGGCGTCATGCGCTCGTTGCCGGGGCAGAACGGGCAGATGCCCTCCCTTTTCTTGTGGGGCTCGACCTCGTAATCGGAAGGGTTCTTCGCCCTGTCGATCTCGATGATGACCCATCTTCCGGTTATAGGATCCCTTCTAAGCTCGGCCATTTATATTTCCATCTCGTTAAGGTATTTCGCCGCGTCTTCGGGAGGCGTCGGGTTAATATAGAAGCCGCTGCCCCATTCGAACCCGGCCACTCTCGTAAGCCTCGGCATTATCTCGATATGCCAGTGGAAATCCTCTTCGATCGTCTTCCAGTAGCCCGTCTTCGGCACCCTGAACGGCGCCGTATGCAGTATTATGTTGTATGGCGGGTCCACGAGCGCCTTCTTGAGTTTCGTGAGGACGACCTTCAATATCTTTGCGAGGTCCGCCCTTTTGTCCTTCGTGAGATTGCAGAAGTCCGAACTGTGTTTTTTCGGGAGGACCCACATCTCGAACGGGAACCTCGACGCGAAAGGCGCGAACGCGATGAAACCGTCTATATCCGCCACGATCCTCTTGCCGGTATCCATCTCCTGCTTGATGATATCGCAGAATATGCAGCGTTCCTTGTATTCGAAATACTGCCTCGAGCCGACAAGCTCGTCCTTCAATCTTATCGGGTTAACCGGCATAGCTATGAGCTGTGAATGCGCGTGCCTTACCTTTCCGGATCCCGCGGCGGAACCGTAATTCTTGAAGAGCAGCGCGTACTTGAAACGCGGGTCCCTCCCGAGGTCTGTCATGCGCTCTATATATGCCGTTATCGCGCGTGTGATCTGCTCTTCGGGGAGGTCTGCCATATTATATATATGCTGGGGCGTCTCGACGATTATCTCGTGCGCGCCTATCCCGTTGATGACGTCATATATGCCCCTGCCGCGGCGCTCTATCTTGCCTTCTATCTTCAATACCGGCGAGACCGACGGGGCTACCCTGACCTTCCATCCGGGCGAGCCCGGTTTTGTGCCCGGCTCCCTTATCGCGTATATTTCGGGAGGCGGCGTCAGGCCTTCCTTGCCTTCGCAGAACGGGCACTCCGGCTCGGCATATTTCTCTTCCGATACCGAATGCGGGACGAAATCGCTCGGCCTGCGCGCCCTCTCGGTCGCGACAATGACCCACCTTCCTATTATAGGGTCTTTCCTGAACTCAGGCATCAGTCTTTTCTCCCGTTTTCCATCATGAGCTCAAGCAGGTCGTTCATCGATATGACGCCCTGCACCGTATTGCATTCATCCTGTATCACGAGGAACTCAGCCCCGCTTGCGCGCATCTTAGCGACGGCGTCCTTCAGCGAAACGCCCGATTTCACAATGACGGCGGGCCGCTTCAGGAAATCGTCCACAGGGGCCTCGAGCCCCTTCAGCACCGTATCCGAGGTCACGACTGCCCTGAGGTTCTTCAGCGCCATGACCTTGTTCCTGATATAAGCGTAAAATTCCGTCGACAGGACCCTGTTGAAACTTATGAACATCGGGAAATACGGCTTCTTGTCGATGAAATTAAAATGGCTCTGCAGCGCGCATTGCCCGGCCTGCCTGTCTATCGTAAGGAAATACCTCAATGAGCTGTCCGGCGTCTGCGCGTCCAGTTCCTCGGGCACAGCCGCCAGGTATGCTATCTCGAGGACTTCGTCCATCGTGACGTCCAGGCCCTTAAAATCCTTCTGTATCCTGTAGCTCAGCTCGTCGTCCTGGTCCTTATACGCGTGCACGTATTTTTCCAGCGTGTCTATCGCGTCCGCGAGGAATATCCCGAGCGCGACGTCCTTGTTATATATCATCCCGCTCGCAACAATCGCGCCGTCGTCCGACTGGCCGGGCCCTATCTTATGGCGTATATACAGGTACCTGATCTTCTCGGGCGCTATCTTGCCCAGGTCTTCTTCCTGGATTATGAGCCCGGCCCTCTTGAACGCCTCTATCGAGCCGGCGTTCTCGCGGTGGGCGAGCACCTCGCCGTCAAGCGCCATCTTCTCCATGACGTCGATGTTCACCGGGTAGCATTTCCCGTATCCGATAGTGATGCCGTACTTCTCTTCCGCGGCCGCTCGGGGCCCCGGATCGTCCCTTAGCCCGCCGATATATATCCCCTTCAGCACGTCAGCGGCGTTGACCTCTATCTCGAGCAGGTCGGGAACGCCTATGAACGGCTCGCCTTTCTCGTTCACAAGCCTGAGCCGCGGTTTGCCTTTTATCGTATCATCAACGAACCGGGCGATATCGTCTATCAGCATCTGGCGCCTGGACTTTACCTTGTTGGGGTCGAGTTTCAGGGCCTTTACGATATCGTCTATCGTCGTATTGACGTAAAAGCTCTTCTGGAAGGCGCCCGCACCGTTATGGGCCCTTCCTTCGAGAGATTGGACGAACAGCAGGTCCGCTATCTCACTGGTTGTATTTAATTCTTCGGTCTCTTTTAAGTGCTGGAAATCCCGACGAATTAATTCGCTTGGCGCGACTTTATTGTTGATCATATAAGTAGATTTTGGATAAACAGGAAGATATTATATCATATATGCGCGCCAATGCAAGTCATTTGACGAAACTGTCGCCCGCCCGGACGTTATGGCCCAGCGCGTATTCCGACGCCTTCATGCGCCTGCCTCCCTCCGCCTGCAGTTCTATTATTGTCAACGAGCCGTCACCGCAGCTTACCGTTATCCCGTCCTTGCCTATGGCTGTTATCGTCCCCGGGCTGCTTGCCCTGGCGGCGCCGACGGCCAAGGGCAATCCGGAGCTCCATATCTTTACGGCCTTTCCCGAGAGCTCCGAAAAAGCCCCGGGCCAGCCGTATAGCCCCCTTATCCTGTTATGTATTGCTTGGGCGGGCCGGGACCAGTCGATTCTCCCGTCCTCCTTCTTCAGCTTGCCGGTGACCGTTGCTGACCTCGCGTCCTGTTCCGTGAAGGACGCCTTGCCCGACGCCATATCGGCGATCGACCCGCAAAGAAGCTCCGCGCCCGTGGCGGCAAGTTTATCGGAGAGCGTCTGCGCGTTATCTGAAGAAAGTATCTCCACCCGGCTCTGCGATACTATGGCCCCCTCGTCCATCTTCTCGTTAAGCCGGAATACCGTGACGCCGGTCGCCGTTTCGCCGTTGATTATCGCCCAGTTGATCGGTGACGGGCCCCTGTATTTCGGCAGCAGCGACGCGTGCAGCCCAATGGAACCCATCCCGGGCAAAGACAGGACCTTCGCCGGAAGTATCTGGCCGTAGGCGATGACGACGAATATATCGGCCCCGTAGGCCGCGAGCGACTCTGCCGCCTTATCAGCCGGAAGCCCTTCGACCGAGGAGACCGGCAGCCCCAGCTCCTGCGCGGCCGCCTTGACAGGCGAAGGAGCGCTGACAAGGCGCCTTCCCTGCGGCTTGTCCCGCTTCGTTATAACCGCGGTTATCTCGTGCGTACCATGGAGTTTTTTCAGGCTTGGGACCGCGAACTCTGATGTCCCGAGGAATACTATCTTCATGCGGATTCTTTTTTTAAGTTGCGTTTCGCCATCATACGCTTGATCGGGTTCAGCCTGTCTATGAACACGATCCCGTCAAGGTGGTCTATCTCGTGCTGGAATACTCTCGCGAGCAACCCTTTCGCTTCATAACATAGGGGCTTTCCCTTTATATCCAGGCCTTCGACCACGACATATGTGCTCCTGCGCACGACTCCGTTAACGCCGGGAAGGCTGAGGCATCCTTCCTCCTTGCACTCGCTGCCGCGCCTTTTCAATATGACCGGGTTGATAATGGCGTCTGCGCGCCATCCCTCAGGGGAAGTGTTAAAGACAAATATCCTCTTGAGGACCCCCACCTGGTTCGCGGCAAGCCCTACGCCGTCGGAGGACTTCATCGTTTCTATCATCTCCTCGACAAGGCGCCTATCGGCGTCCGTCACTTCCTTCACGGCGGCTGCCTTCCTGCTAAGCACCGGATCGGGATATCTCCTGAGCCTTAATTTAGACATAGCATTATTTTACTATAAAGAGCCGGAAAATCCAATTCCAAAAAAGAATTGACACTCCCAAGCAAAAAGGGCTATAATCCTGAAAAAGGAGCTTCCAGATGAATGATGCCCCGCAAAGCATCCCGAAGGAGATCAAGGACTACTACGACAAGGGTATCGCCGCGCTGCAGAGGGAGAACTACGCTTACGCCGTCGAGCTCTTCGGCGCAGCGCTCGCGTTGAAGGAGGATTTTGCCGAGGCGCGTTACTACCTTTGGCTGTCGCTCTGGGAGAACAGCAAGCGCCATTCCAACATATTTACCTCGCTTATCGGGAAACTGACATCGGGGATGCTCAACATGCAGGCCCTTTCGATGCGCAAGGCCGGCAAGACCTCGCAGGCCATATATACTTACGAAAAGGCCATGAGGGCCGATCCCGGCAACGGCACCATCTTAAACGCGATAGCCGATTGTTTCATCAGCGAAGGACAGACCTGGAACGCCATAAAGATACTCGAGGGCGTGCCGTTGATAGATAATAAGGATTTCGCGTCTTTGAAGAAACTCGCGGGGCTTTACAGGGGAATGGAAAATTACGATAAGGCCAGGGCTTACTACAGCGCCGCGCTCAAGGCCAACCCGAACGACATGGAAGCCGAACACGGCATAAAGGAACTCGACGCGATAAAGACTTTAAAGGGCAATTTCGAGAACCAATAGGCGCTTCTTATCATAATCCCACCGGATCGACGTCTACGGTAATGGTGACACCTGATTTGCCTTTCAACAGCGCAAGCGCCTTGTCTATATAAACGCACATCTCGTCCGGCTTTGCGCCCTTCAGGAACATGCTCCACCTGTATTGCCCTTTTATCCTCGCTATGAACTCAGGTGCAGGACCTACGAGCGAAGCGTCCTTTCCCTCGATAAAAGGCCCTATAAGGGCTGCAAGGTCATGCGCCGTCTTTATTACTTTCTGCTCGTTCCTGCCCCGGAGCTTTATATCGACGATATGGCTGAAAGGCGGATAACCGAGCTCCTTCCTGAACTTTATCTCCTGTTCGAAGAAACCGGCGTAATCATGGGCGACGCTCTTCTGTACGGCGTAATGCTCCGGCGAGAATGTCTGCACTATGACCCTGCCGGGCTCGGGGCCGCGGCCGGCCCTTCCCGCCACCTGTGTCAGCAGGTTGAAGGTCCTCTCGCCCGACCTGAAATCCGGCAGGTTCAGCGCCGTGTCCGCCGATATCACCCCGACAAGCATCACGCGCGGGAAATCGTGGCCCTTTGCTATCATTTGCGTGCCTATTAGTATGTCTATCTTGTGTTTCCTGAAATCACCGAGTATCTGCCTGTGCGAACCCCTCTTCGCGGTCGAGTCGGTATCCATCCTGGATATGCGCGCGGCCGGGAAAAGCCGCGAGGCCTCGCTCTCCACCTTCTGGGTCCCCGCGCCGTAGTACTGCATCTGGCCGGTTTTGCATTTCGGGCACTTATCGGGAGGCAGCGACTCGTAATTGCAGTAATGGCAGTTCAGTTTTTTCGTGTCGTAATGGTATGTCATCGATACGCTGCAGTGCCTGCACTTGACCGTGTATCCGCACCTCTTGCAGTTGACGAAGGTGGAAAACCCGCGGCGGTTCATCAGCAGCATGACCTGGCCTCCCTTGCCTAATACCTGCGATACGGCATGCTCCAGAGCGCGAGAGAATATCCTGTTGCCTTTTGTGTCGATCATCTCCTGGCGCATATCTATGATATCGACCTTCGGAAGGGACCTCTTCTCTATACGTTCCGACATCCTCAACAGTTTATATTCGCCGCTCAGGGCTTTCTGGTAGGTCTCCACCGACGGGGTCGCGCCGCCGAGTATGACAGCCGCGCCCGTTATGCGCGCCCTCTCGATCGCGGCGTCCCTGGCGTTATAGCGGGGCGCGTCATCCTGCTTATACGAGGTCTCATGCTCCTCGTCGATGACTATGAGGCCGAGATCGGCCACCGGAGCGAATATCGCCGAACGGGCGCCGACCGCGATCCTTGCCCTCCCTTCCTTGAGCTTCTTCCACTCGACGAACCTTTCGGTATCGAGCAGGCGGCTGTGAAGGACCGCGACGATTCCCCCGAACCGCGATTTGAACCATTCGACCGTCTGCGGCGTAAGCGATATCTCGGGGACGAGGACTATAGCGCCCTTCCCCTGCCCGAGCGCGTATTCTATGGACTGCAGATAGACCTCTGTCTTGCCGCTTCCGGTTATGCCGTGGAGCAGGTATACGTCGTTCTTCCCTTTTGATACCGATTCAAGGATCGGTTTCAGCGCCGAGGCCTGCTCTTGCGTCAGTTTAAAATTACGTGTGGGCTTGTAATCCTCTTCGGGCGCCGGATTCCTCGGCGCGGCTTTTACCTTGCCTTTCTTCAGCGGGCCCGGCAGCGCCGCCTCTATCGCCTCGCCCCACGAGGAGTGGTAATATTCCGATATCCATTTCGTAAGAGACAACAGCTCGGCGCTTATGACAGGGCCCTCGCTGTCTATTACGGATATAATATCCTTTATGCCTTCGACGCCCGGTTTGTCGGTAAAGCCGGTTATATATCCGACGAGCTTCCTCGTCCCGAATGGCACCCAGGCCCTCTTTCCTGCCTCGGCTATACCGGCGAGCTCGGGAGGCACCCGGTAATGAAAGGGCTTCCTTACGGGAAGCCCCACTGCTATCTCGGCATAATCCTTCGACGCCAATTCAATCCTCCGATAATATCTTCATGATCTTCTTCAGGTCTTCCCAGACCTCTTTCTTCGCCGGCGGGTTCCTTAGCAGGTATGCGGGATGGTAGGTCGGTATCATGATCCTCCCGTTGAATTCCATCTCTTTTCCCCTGACCTTCGTTATGGGGACATCGGCATCGAGCAGCGCCTGCGCGGCATGCTTTCCGAGGCAGCATATGACCTTCGGGGATACGAGCTCGATCTGGCGCATCAGGTAGCCCTTGCAGGCCTTAACCTCATCGGGAAGCGGGCTCCTGTTCTCGGGCGGGCGGCATTTAAGGACGTTGCATATATACACCTCCTGCCTCCTGAGCCCCATCGCCTCTATCATCTTCGTGAGCAACTGCCCGGCCCTGCCTACGAACGGCACGCCCTGCGCGTCTTCGTCAGCCCCGGGGGCCTCGCCAACAAACATCAGTTTAGCGCTGCCGCTGCCGTCGGAGAAGACATAATTCGTCTTTGTCCTGTAGAGGGGGCAGGCCCTGCAGCGCAACACCTCCGACTTTACATCGGAAAGCCCGGCCTTTGCCTCGGGAGCCGCGATAATTATCGACTCCACTCCGCCTTTCCTCTCGAGGCCTATATATGATTTTACGCCTTTCACGATATCAAGCAGCTCCTTCCTCGATTCGGCCTTGCTCATTCCTTCTCCACCGTCTCCAACACGAGAAGGGCTATATCGCCGGCCGATGAGGGCTTGCCGAGCTGTTTCGCCTTCGACCGCATTGTTTCGAGCACCTCCTTGTGCCTGAACAGATACTCGAGTTTATCGAGGGTTTCGGCGATCGTCTTCGTTCCGACGCCAACGCCGTTCTTCTCGAGGAACATAAGGTTGTTCTCCTCCTGCCCGGGGATGAAGGTGTTCACGATTACCGGCACCCCTTTGACCATCGCCTCGGAAATGCTGAGCCCTCCGGGCTTTGATATCATCACATCCGACGCGTCCATAAGCTCGTTCACGTTGTCGGCAAACCCGTAGACCTTCATCGCTGTCTTCGAGCCCCTGGTTATCTCCTCTATGTGCCTGCGCAGTGCCTCGTTCTTGCCGCATACCACGATGATCTGGAACGGCTCCTGCGTCTTCGATATCTTTTCGACCATCTGCGGTATAGGGCCCACCCCGAGGCCGCCCCCGATGATAAGCACCGTGAACAGCCCTTCCTTGAGCCCCAGGTTGCGCACGGCTTCGCCCCTCTCCCACCTGCGGGTGAACTTCTCCTGCACCGGGATGCCGAGCACCCTTATCTTATCTGCGGGTATGCCCTTCGATACAAGCTCTTTCCTTGTATATTCCGATGCGACGACGTATATGTCCACCTGCCCGGATATCCAGAAGTCATGCACTCCGTAGTCCGTTATGACGGTTATAAGTTCCCCGCTGTACATCTTCGACAGTTTAAGGTTCGATATTATCTCCGTCGACAGGAAATGCGTCGACACTATGCAGTCGGGGTTCTCCTTGCGTATGAACTTATAGAACGCGTAGCCGTTAAGGAAATTCGTCATGCGCCTTATCGACCTTATAAGCGGGCGTATCGGCTTGAAATCCGTCAGGTAGAACGAGAAGCTCCAGAGGAACGGGGCCCTCGATACCATGAAGTTATACCCCCATATATACGCCTTCCTGAAGAACCAGTTCGTATAATCGAGCGAATCTATGACCCTGACCTCATGCCCGGTCTTCGCCTTATCGAATGCGTCCTTGATCGCGTATGCGGCGCTCTTGTGCCCGGCTCCGGCCGGCGCGTGGACTATGAAGATCTTCATGTTCTTTTCTTGTCCCTCCTAAGGACCAGGTTCACCGCGTCATACAGGTCTCGCCTGATGAAATCCGGCTGAGCTTCCCACTTTGCCGAGTTGCGCTTCACGTCAGCCCTCTTCGTCTTGCCCGAGAGTACCAGTATCGTAGCGCATCCGATGGCCTTGCCGGCTACCACATCCCTGATATTATCACCGATGAAATATGCTTTGCCGAAATCTATCTTTCCGCGCTTCAGCGCTTTCCTGAAAAGGCCCGTCTTCGGTTTCCTGCACGCGCAGCGCTGTTCTTTCCTGTGCGGGCAATAATAGGCGCCCGCTATACGACCTCCGGCTTTCCTTATTTCCGCGCGCATCTTCCTTGTTATATCCGACAGCGCCGCCATCGTGAAATACCCCTTGCCGATGCCCGCCTGGTTAGAGATTATGTATACGGAATAACCGTTGTCGGAAAGTTTCCTTATCGCCTGCTTGGCGCGCGGTATGAACCTGAACTCATCCCATTTCGTAACATACATATATTCGTTTATGTATTCGGGGTCGACATTTATGACGCCGTCCCTGTCGAGGAATATGACCTTATGCTGCTTTCTTGCCATACGTCAGCTCCCAGTATTTTGCCCATTTCATGAAATGCACGTACGAATACATTATTGAGAATATCAGGCCTATCCTGCCTTCCCTGAAGCCCTGTTTCTTCACATAAAGCTTCCAGAACAGTTTCAGCGGCTTTACCTTCAGGTTATACATGACCTCTTTCTCGGGAAGGACCCATTTTTCGTTGAGTATATCCATCGCCTCGTAGCCCGTATACCTGTTCTGCCTCTCGATGAACTGTTCCATGGACTTGAACGGCCGGTGCTCTATCTCCTCTTCGATGACGCCCTGCGGTCCCGTAAGCTTTAACCTTTCATGGATGAGGCCTTCATACCTTCCGCGGCCCTTCCTGAAGAAATGCGCCGAATAATGGTACCATCCTCCGTACCTCATCGGGCGGCCGAGGAAGTAGTTCTTCCTCCTGAACTTGTATCCGGCGGCCTCTCCGGGCGCTGCCATCGCTTTTTTCAGCGCCGCCGCGAGCCCCGGCGTCACGACCTCGTCGGCATCGAGCTGCAGTATCCAATCGCCCGTAGAGTCGTCTATCCCCTTGTTCCTCTCAAGCGCGAAGCCCTTGAACTCGCTTTGAATGATCCTTCCCGTATATTTCCTGCAAATATCGAGCGTCCCGTCGGTGGAGAAACCGTCGACTACTATTATCTCATCGGCCCACTTCACGCTTTCAAGGCATGCGCCCACGCAATCCTCGGCGTTCTTCGTAAGTATCACGACGCTAAGCCTTGGTTCTTGCATTTGTCTCCCAATATTTTGCGTAGCTGAGCACCTGGTAGATGCCGCTGTTGACCGCGACCATCAGCCCTATTACGCCGTCGAGCTTTCCCTTCTTTGCGAAATAACCGCGGTAGAACCTGTCGAACGCCCTCCAGAGCGCCTTGCCGAGGGTCATCTTCCTCCCGTCCAGGGCCCATTTTTGCGCTTCTTTCGTGGTCTGCCCGTTCATTGACGCGATCAGCTCGGAGAAATCCTCGTATGAGTAATGGATTATGTCCGACTTGAGCCTGCCGCACCTTCCCTCGTATATTACGCGTGGATGCACCCCCGCCTCTTCGTACCTGAATCGGCCTCTCCTGAAGAACCTGTCCTTATACGCGGGATACCATCCTCCCCGGCGGACCCAGTACTTTCCTATGAAATTCCTTAGCGGGACCGCGAATACGACGTATTCGTCCAGCTTGCCCTCGCCGTCGTCCTTTATGACCTGCGATATCTCAGACGCCAGCTCCGGCGTCACGACCTCGTCGGCGTCGAGGCTGAGGACCCATCCGTTCTTTGCCAGCGAATACGCGTAATTCCTGTGGGCGCCTTCTACCTCCATCTTCTTCGAGAAGACCCTGTCGGTATAACGGCGCGCTATCCCGACGGTCTCGTCGGTGCTCATATCGTCGACTATCACGATATCGTCGGACCAGCTCACGCTCTCAAGGCATTGCGCGAGGCGCTTCTCTTCGTTCCTGACTATGACGACGACCGAAACGGGTATCTTGCCCAAATCATATCCTCTTTATCTTTGAACTCCGGACCAGGCCGTATGCGGAAAGCGCCGTCCTGAGCGCGGGGTCTGACGCGTAGATCCTGTCGAAGCTCTTCTTCTTTTTTATGATATTCCAAAAAGATTTCAATTTAAAGAAGTTTTTGGGTTTTTCCTGGACCATCAGGTCGAGGTGCTCCGGAAGCGGGCCTGTCGCGAGGCCTTTCTCGACGAACAGCCATATCCGGTTATGGTTCCCAAGTTCATGCCTTATGCTTTCGGCGACCTTATCCATACGCCCCGCGTCCTTCTGCGAAAGTATATAAACGACCCGCGATACCTTTCCCCATCTCAGCGCAAAGATCCCGGCGCTCCTGTCGAATGTCCTCTTCTTGTCCTTGAGGAACTTCCCCGACTTCCCGTCCTCATGGAACACGTAACACCCCTTCGCCATCACGCATTTATACCCCGCCGCCTGCGCGCGGCGACTGTAATCGGTGTCCTCGAAATACGCGTAGCCGAACTCATCATCGAGGTATCCTATCTTCCTGATGACTTCGCGCTTTATCAGCATGCAGAACCCGACCCCGGCGTTCATCTCGACCCATCCGCCGGAGCCGGCGCGCGCCTTTGAACCGAAGTTATTTGATGACGGGTTGACTATGCCTATCGAGGCGTCGCTCTCGGCGACCTTTATCATCTCCGAAAGCCAGCCGTCCGTCACGATGATATCGTTGTTAAGTATGCAGGCGAAGGCCGCGTCGGATGCCTTGAGCCCCTTATTCATTCCGCGCGCGAAACCTTCGTTCACGCAGTTGAATACGGCCTCTACCGTAACATATTCGTTGCCCTTCAGTGTTACGAGGTACTCCTTAATGCCGCGTTCCGTTGACGCGTTATCGACTATTATGAGCCGGCAGCGCTCTTTAGTGCACCGTAAAATAGATGAGACGCACTTCTTAAGTATCGCGAGGTTATTCCAGCTGAGCAGTATAAGGTCGCACTTTACTTCCACCCGCTTGCCTCCAGCATTTGGGCGAGCCGTTTACTGTACGTATACTGCGAAACCGCGAGGCGATGGCCCTCTTCGGCGATCCTGCGCCTCATGGCCGCGTCATTGAGGAAATAGCCCGCTTTCTTGAAGAGGTCTGCCTTGTCCCTGTATACGACGACGTTCTTCCCGTCAGAGAACAGTTCCTCAAAGCCGTTATTCTTTATTGCGTTCGTCATTAGCAGCGCGCCGCACGAAAGCACTTCGAACATCCTCATGTTGATATCGTTGTTTATCGAATAATTAAAGCCGATCTTCGCGCTGCTGTATATGTTTGACATGAGGGATGATTCCGCCCTGCCGATAAAACTGTCGGGATACCTGGCTGCAAGCTGTTTGAGCAGTTCCCCTCTCGGGCTCTTCTTGCCCTCGGTGCCTACGAACGCGAGGTCAAACCTTCTCTCGATGCCGAGGTCCTTGTGCTTATCCGGATCGCATGCGATCGGCACCCATATAGCGTCCTTGCCGGTATCCCTGCGCAGCTTCAAAGCGCCCGTCTTCTGCGCGCAGAACAGGAGATCGTAATGCGCCGCCTGCGCTTTTATCTTCCTGTACGGCTTCTCGAGGTGTGTGTCTATGGCGTAGAACGCGCTTGGCTTCAGGTGCGCCGGTATGTCATATTTATAATCGCCGTGGTCGATCCTGAGGTAAAGGTCGTAACCCGCCGGTATGTTCGGGTCGCTGGTCCAAAAATGGCCGAAATCCAGCCCGAGAGACCTCGCCGCCGACTCAAAATAGCATCCGATCGTGTCTTCTCTGTCTTTGTTGAATATCAGCGCGAGCTTCATGACGAATGCAGGGCCTCCATAGCGGCCTTGAATACCGTTTCAGGGTCGATCCTGCTCAGGCATACCCTATCGGCGCAATCTTTCGTCCTGAAATCCCTGTAGCACGGGCGGCATGAAATCTCCTCCTTGACGACCCTGTGGCGGCTCCTGTCCGCGGGGTATTGCCCGTAGACATTCTCGTCGACGGGCCCGAATATCCCCATGGTACGTACGCCGGCGCCGACGGCCAGGTGGAGCAGGCCCCCGTCATTCGCTATGACGAGCCTGCATGCGCCCATCAACGCCGCCGCCTGTAACAACGACGTCTTGCCGTATGCCTCGATCGGCCTGTTGCGCATCAAGGCCTTTATCCCGTCGCAGATATTTGCCTCTTCCGCGCTGCCGAACAATATGACCCTCGCCTTTGCTTCTTCGATGAGTTTATCGGCGGCCGCGGCATAGCCGTCGCTCCTCCAATGTTTTATCCCGGCATCCTTTCCCCAGCTGGCCCCTCCGGCAGGCGCTATTCCCACAACGAGTTCTCCTTCGGAGACGCCGTTGGCCTTGAGGAATCCCTGCGCCCATTGCCTGTCCGCGTCCGGGATATACAGGGCGATATTTTTCACTGAGGGCTTGATGCCGGCCGACTCGAGAAGACCGAGGTAATATTCGATGACATGCTTTCCGCTGTAACTTTCTATATCGGTCTTTTTTGTCAGGCAGGAGCCCCTGTTCCTGTAATTGAAACCGATCCTTTCCTTTATTCCCGCAAGCAGGCATATAATGCCGTACTCCCTGTTAAGCGAGAGGTCTATCGATGTATCGAATCCTTTCTTCCTTATGTCCATCACGAAAGACACGAGCTTTACCGTATACCCGATCAACGACTTACCGCGGAGCTGCCTGAATTCGTCCTTCTCGTAGACGAACACCCATTTGATATTAGGGTTGGCCTTCAGCACCGGTTCCGTCCTGCGGTTGCAGAGGTATCCTATTTCGCAGTCCTTCGCCTCTTGTTTTATCGATTCGATGACCGGCGTCGTGAACAGCACATCGCCGATGCCGAACGGGTTAATTATCAGTATCCTTCTGCGATCAGCCATTTATCCCCTTGACCGCCGTAAACACCTCTTCGACGGTTATGTCACTTACCATGGGCCTGCCTATGACCGTGTGCCCCCGCCCGTAAGGCCCCCATCTTACCGATGAGCCGCCTTTCCTCGATTCCCCGAACAACGCGACGACCGGGGTCCCGACTGCGACCGATATATGCACCGGCCCTGAATCACAGGATACCAGCGCCTTTGCCTTCCTCAGGAGCGAGCCGAATTCCTTCAGTCCAAGTTTTCCCGTCAGGTCGTAAAGCGGCCTTCCCGAATGCCTGGCCACTTCAATTGAGGCGGGTTTCTCTTCCTGCCCGCCTACAAGCACAACTTTAGCCCCGAGGTCTTTCTCTATCATCGCGCAAAGCCGGCCGAACCTTTCCGCGGGCCAGATCTTCTCCGGATTGCTTGTGCCGGGATGCACGGCGATAAACCGTTCGCCCTCGCGTATGCCGTTCTCCCGCGCGATGCGCGCGGCGCCGGTTTCATCCTGCGCATTTACCGTAAATACCGGAACAGACGGCTTCGCGTCTATCCCCGCGGCCCTCGCGATGTCGAGGTTGTATTCCACTTCGTGCTTCTCGCAAAGATGTTTCCTGTCCGCAACAGGCCTGTTCAGCAGGAACCCCAGTTTCCTGTCATAGCCGATCCTGACCGGTATGCCTGCAAGGAATACGGCGACATTTACCGCTTTGCTCGGGTTGAATACCGCGCAAATTCCGTATCGCTGTTCCCTTAAAGATGCGATGAACCGGGCCATCCTGAACGGTGAATCAAGGTCCTTTTTTGGGTCCAGTTTGATTATCCTGTCTACGGAGGGATTGCCTTCCGCCGCTTCATATGAGGCCGCGGATACTGCAAGCGTTATCTCGGCGTCGGGGAATCCTGCGCGGAATGCATTTATTGCGGGCGTCGTCAGGATGAACTCCCCTATCCTGTCGGTCCTTATAAGGAGGATATTTTTGGGTTTCAATGTTCCGGCTGCCCGTATTCAGTCCTCACCACCGACAATCCGGCGACCGACCAGAACAGGACTGCAAGCGGAAGCGAATACAGGTTTGTGTCAAAAAGGCTGTTGACCAGTGTCGCGAGCAGCCCGCCGATAAACCCTATGTACGCTGCCCTCGTAAAAACGTCTTTTTCCCTGAAATAGTTTCTCAACCCGGAGATGAACATCGCTGCCGCTATCCATAAGGACGCGAGGACGCCGGCGATACCCGTCTCCGCCGCGACCTGCAGCAGGCAGTTATGCGCATACACGATCTCTCTGTATCCTTCCGGCCTGTATCTCTCGAAGACGCTCATGAACGTCCCGAGCCCGTGGCCGAATATAGGCCTATCCATGAACATCCTCCATCCCGTCTCCCATATCAAAAGCCTGTCCTGGCTCGACTGGTCCCTGCCGATGTTAACTATCGACCCCAGCTGGTCCTTCAGCGGCTGCGGCCCCGCTACGGCAAGCAGCGCGACGACCAGCAATAACAATACAAGCAACACGTAATACTTCTTCTTTCCCGAAATGACACAAAGAAGAATGAATGCGCACGCAAACCCAAGCCAGGCGGCCCTTGCCTGCGTCAGCATCAGGCATGCGAATATTACGGCTATCGAGGCCGCAAGCAGCGCCTTCTTCTTACCGCGCAACGCGTTCATCATGAAGAGCGAAAGCGGCAGCGGCAGCACCGTGGCAAAGAACGTTCCCGCGCTGTTCGAGAATTTGAACGTAGCGGTCACCTTTATCTTCTCGAAGAGCGGGAAATGCCTGAACAGGTCGTGGCCCGAATAATACTGGTATAGGCCGTCAAGGCCCACTATCGACGCCGGAAATATGAATGCCAGTGCGGAACGCGCTACCTTCTCCCTCGTATTAATTACGTCCGCTATCACGATGAAGAGCAGGAAATATTCCATCGTCTTGAACATCAGCGCCCCCGCGCTTATCGCGAGGTTGACGGTAGTGAAGACCGACGTTATTATTGCCATGAAAAGATAGGTAATGGACGATGCTTTTATTCCGGCATCAAGCCGCGAGGAATGTATGATCGAGGATAATATCGTATAGAACATCGCGAGCAGGACCGCCGCTGTTAATACGATAGGTATGAAATGCGCGGGCGCAAGCAAGTTCACGCCGGGCGCGGCGTGTTTTGACACTATGCCCATGGTAACGACGACAGCGACGTATACGAGGACCATCGTCAGGACACCCATAAGCGCGAAGATCACGGATGACCTTGCGCCGGCGCGCTCGACCCTGAACGATTCCGCCCTCGCCCTTACCCGCTCCCTGATCTCATAGGATTTCTTGAAGAACCAGATGAGTATCGCGATCGTCGCGAACACTTCGAGTACGCTCTTCGAGGATGAGATAAAGAAGAAGAGCGTGTAGAGCAGGTATTCTATGAATTTGTCGCAGCCGGAACAGATCCTGTTCTTCCCGTTGCTCACTTAAGGTATATCCCGCTTATCTGGTGGTACTCCGCGCCGCTCTCCCTGCATATGGCCTCGATATCGTCCTTGGTCTTCCTGTCTGCGGACGGGATCGCAAGTATTATCTCGTCTATATTCTTCGCTTCCACGAGCCGCGGTATATCCGACCTTACCCCGATGACAGGCACGCCCTGCATCCTGCGTCCCTGCTTTGACGGATCGTCGTCAATGAAACCTACCGGCCTGTAATTGAGCGACTTGTTCTTCCTTATCTCGCGCAGGAACGCGTCACCCGCGTCCCCGGCGCCGAATATCAGGACCCTCCTGCCCTGCCCCTCGAACGAGACGAAGAGCTGTTCCCTGAATATCCTGAACGCGATCCTGACAGCCGACATTAGTATAAGCAGGACCATCGCGTCGAGGACGAATATCATCCTCGAGAACCCCTCGAACCTGAACGCAACGACCAGGACGACTACCGACGCTATCGAACCCAGCGTTATGCCCTTTACGATATTGATCAGTTCGTTGAGCCCGATATACCGCCAGATATTCCCGTATACTCCGCTGACGGAAAAAGCCAACAGTTTGATCACTATGATAATCGGCAGCGATTTCGCTATCAGCCCGAAATTATAATGGTCGATTATCCCCTCGTACCTCATTATATAGCTGGACATGTACGCGAGGCATATCAGGACGAAATCGCA
>JAGONY010000067.1 GCA_017992785.1 Candidatus Omnitrophota bacterium
CGAAGAGCCCCGCCTTGGTGCGCGTGGCATTATGCTCTTCTATTATGCTCGTATACTGTATCGGCAGGAGCCAGCCGTGGAAAGAGACTATCTTAGCGCCGAGGCCCTTATGGGCCTCATAGAGAGGGGTCTTCCTGTTTTCGCCGGAGTCCATTTATTATTTTTTATCCAGGTCTATGCTTATTCTCGCGTCTATCGCTATCGAGCCGCCCTTATCGCCCGCAGAGAATACTTTCAGCGGGTTGATATCAAGCTCTTTTATCATCGGGAAATCCGTCACCATCTGGGAAAGCCTGAGCAGCCCTTCCTTTATCGAATCTATGTCGGCGGGCTTCTCCCCGCGCGCGCCCTTAAGCAGCGCGACCGACTTTATAGAATCCACCATCTCCCCCGCCTCGCGCGGCGTGATCGGCGCTATCCTGAAAGCGACGTCCTTGAGCACCTCGACGTATATGCCTCCGAGGCCGAACATCAGCATCGGTCCGAACTGCGGGTCCCTCGTCATGCCGAGGATTACCTCCTTGCCGCCCATAGCCATCTCCTGTATCAGGACGCCGAGGATCTTCGCGTTCGGGACGGCGGCCTTCGCCTTCTTCACCATCTCGTTGAACGCCGCTTCTACCTGCGCTGCGTCCTTGAGCCCTACCTTTACTCCGCCGACATCCGACTTGTGCAGGATGTCCGGCGACGCTATCTTCATTACGACGGGATAGCCCGTCTTATCGGCTGCGGCCACGGCCTCGGCAGCGTCTTTCGCGAGCGTGCTCTTCGGTATCCTGAACCCATAGCTCTCGATTATGCCCCTCGCCGTATACTCCGGTATCTCTTTCTGGCCCGCTTTTATCGCCTCGTCGATTATCTTCTTTACTTTATCCTTATCGACCCGGAAAGCCTTTACGGATTCCTTCGGGAGGTCCGTCATGTTCTTGTGCTTCACCATTATATCGAAGGACGATATGGCCCTCTCGGGAAAACGGTAGTTCGGTATCTTGTTGTCCTGCAGTATGGATACGCCCTTGTCGACGAGTTCGCCGCCTATGAAGCTTGAGAATATCGGCTTGCCGTCCCTGTTCGAGACGAGCACGTCGGCCGTCTCTTTTATCTTGCTGCTGCTCTGCGGGGTCAATATGACTATAAGGCCGTCCACTCCGGGGTCCTTGAGCAGCGCGCCCACCGCGATCTTATACCTCTGGTCGTCGGCGTCGCCTACCACGTCCACGGGATTATTAAGCGCCGCTGTCTTCGGAAGCGCGCCCCTCAGGTAATCGGTTGTCTCCTTGCCCAGGGACGCGACCTTCGCGTACTTGGAGCGCTCCACGGCGTCAACCGCGATGATGCCGGGCCCTCCGGCGTTCGTTATTATTGCCAGGTTCGGCCCTTTCGGTAATTTCTGGTAGGAGAAAGCTACGGCGTAATCGAACAGGTCCTCGATCGTTTCCGCGCGTATTATGCCCGTCTGCGCGAATGCGGCATCGAACGCGGCGTCCGAGCCGGCAAGGCTTCCGGTATGGCTCGATGCGGCTTTCGCGCCCGCTTTTGAACCGCCCGACTTACATATAATTACGGGTTTCTTTGCCGTGACCTCCCTTGCCACGCGCATGAATTCCTTGCCGTCTTTTACGTCCTCTATATAACCGAGCACTACTTTCGTATCGGGATCGTCTCCGAGCGACTTCAGAAGGTCGGTCTCGGAAATATCCGCTTTATTCCCTATGCTTATGAACTTCGAGAACCCGATCTTTTCTTTAACGGCCCAGTCGAGTATCGCGCTGCAAAGCGCGCCGGACTGGGAGAAGAAAGCTATATCGCCGGGAAGCGGGGAGACGGCGGCGAATGAGGCGTTAAGGTGCGCGGTGGAACTTATGAATCCGAGGCAGTTGGGGCCAAGGACCCTGATGCCATGTTCTTTCGCGACGGCGGCCAGCTCGAGCTCGAGCTTTTTGCCCTCCGGCCCGGTCTCCTTGAAACCCGCCGTTATCACTATCGCGGCGCCGATCCGCTTCTTGCCGCATTCCTTCATGGCCTCGATGACGGCCGCCGCCGGAATGGCGAATACGGCGAGGTCTATATCTTCTTTTACGTCGAGGACCGACGGATAGCATTTCTCGCCCATGATCTCGGCATCGTTGGGGTTTATCGGATAGATCCGGCCTTTATACCCGTATTCCCTGAGGTTAAAGAGTACGTCGTGGCCTATCTTTCCTTTCTTCGAGGACGCGCCGATAACGGCGACGGACGAGGGGTTAAAAAGGGGCTTCAGATCGCTATTGCTCATATTTTGACCTTCCTAAAAAGTTTTTATTTTTGGGTTGACGAAGCCTTCTCGACAATAACGAAAAGGTGGGGTAGGAGTATTCTATTCTAAAAGCGTTATTTTGTCAACCCAAAACGTCTTTAAGTATCTGCATTATCTCTTCTTTCTTGACCGGCTTATTTACGAATTTCGAGACGCTCTTTTCGAGGGCTTTCGCGTAGGTATCCCAATCCCCGAAGGCGGTTATCATGACTACCGGTAACCCCGGGAATTCCTTCTTGGACTTCTCGAGCAGTACGAGGCCGTTATCCCCCGGCATCGACAGGTCCGCGAATACTATGTCATACTTTTCCTTGCGCAGGCACTCGAGGCCTTCCGCAGTGTTCAGCGCGGTGGCCGTCTCATGCCCCTCGCCTTTGAGCGTCTTGGAAAGAGCGATACCGAACTCCACGTCATCGTCCACGATCAGTATTCTCGCCATCTCTTCCTCCCTTTTCAGGCCGCGAAAGGCAGCCTCAATTTTATCGTCGTCCCCTTGTCCTTTTTACTGTCGCAGGATATGCCCCCGCCGCTCTCGAGGATTATGTCCCTCGCGATATAGAGCCCGAGCCCGGTGCCTATATCCTTTGTCGTGAAGAACGGTTCGAATATCCTCTTCAGGTATTCCCTCGGGATGCCGGGGCCGTTGTCACAGACAGATATCTCGACGTCGTTCTTCTGCCGGCCCGTAGTGATCTCTATGTATCCGCCTTCAGGCATCGCCTCGAACGAGTTCCTTACTATATTCAGCAGCACCTGCCGCAGCCTGCTCTCCTCTATGGCCGCGTCCGGCAGGTTCTCGTCGAACGTCCTCC
>JAGONY010000068.1 GCA_017992785.1 Candidatus Omnitrophota bacterium
CTTTTACCCCAAGGAGTCCCTGATCTCGCCTATCCCCGCGAGTAACGCGAGCAAACCGCCGAGCAAAAGCACCAGGACAAGTCCGTATTTCAGGAAGCCCACGATGTACTCTTCCCACCAATTGACGAGGCCTGCGACTCCGAGGATGATGGCGGCCAACCCGCCGATCACAGAGAGATATTTGCTCACCATCTACCTCCTAAAACGATCATTTCAAAAGAACCATAGTAATTATAGCACCGAAAAGGACGTTGTCAAGAAATTTTATAACCTATTTTTCTCAGTAATTCCTTCCGCCATTTCACGCCCGCTTCGTCCTCTATCCCCTTCGGTTTCGCGCCGTCTATGACGCCGAGTATCCCCCTTCCCTGTTCCGTTTCGGCGACCACGACTTCGACCGCGTTGGCCGTCGCGCAGAATATCCGGCAGACCTCCTGCACGCCCTTTATCGCGTTGAGAACGTTTATCGGGTAGGAGTCCTTCATTATTATGATGAAGCTGTGGCCCGCACCGACCGCGAGCGCGTTCTTTTCGGCGAGCTTCTTGAGGCCGTCATCGGTGCCGGTCGAGCGGATAAGGCACGCGCCGGATGACTCGCAGAACGCCATGCCGAACTTGGCGCCGGGCACGGCGCCGGCCATCGCCTCGTGGATGTCCTCCACGGTCTTTATGAAATGCGACTGGCCGATTATTATATTGTACTCTTCCGGCTTCTCTATCTTTACTACCTTAGTTTCCATAGGGAGGCCCTCCTAACTTAATTTAGCGAGCTCTTCGGAGACCATCGTGCTGAGCATCCTGCCGTCTGCCGCGCCTTTGGCATCTTCTTTCGCGGCCTTCATGACCTTGCCCATGTCCGCGCGGCCTTTCGCCTCGGTCTTCTGTATCGCGGCCTTCACGATGACGATAAGCTCCTCCGCCGAGAGCATCTTCGGCATGTACGACTCAAGTATCGCGAGCTCCGCCTTCTCCTTATCCGCGAGGTCGGGCCTGTTGCCCTTGGTGAAACCCTCTATCGAATCCTTGTGCTGCTTGATCTGCCTCGCGATTATCGATATCACGTCGCTCTCCTCGAGCTTCTCGGCCTTCTTCTCTATCTCGAGATTCTTCATCGCCGCGCGCAGCATCCTCAGCGTCGAGACCTTCAGTTCGGCCTTAGCTTTCATGCCTTCCTTCAGGTCGGCGTCTATCCTCTCTACAAGCGTCATTTTGCGTGCTCCTTTTTATATGTGAACCTGCATATCCAGATGGATATCTCGTACAACACGATGAGCGGGACCGCCATCATGACCTGCGTGAACGCGTCCGGCGTAGGCGTCAGCACCGCCGCCGCCACGAATATCGCCAGTATAGCATATTTCCTGTTCCCGCTCAAAAACTGCGGGGATATTATCCCTAACTTCGACAGCAGGAAGACCGCCACCGGCAGCTCGAAGACGATGCCGAAGACGAGCAGCAGCATTATCACGAACGACAGGTACTTCGATATCGATATGACCGGGACGACTTCCGGCCCCGGGAAATTTATCAGGAATTTCAGCGCCCACGGCAATACCGCGAAGAACGCGAACGCCGCGCCGCCGAGGAAGAGCGTCGCCGAGAACGGCATCGCCGCCAGGAAAGCCCCACGCTCCCTGCCGGTAAGCCCGGGGGATACGAACGACCAGAGCTGGAAGAGCACGACTGGCGACGCGATCATGAGGCCCGTGAAGAACGCGAGTTTGCAGTATTCCATGAACGCCTCAACCGGGGAGAAGAATACGAGATGGTCCACCGGGGGTATCATCAGGAACGCGAGGATGTCCTGTATCTTCCAGAACGCGAGGCAGGAGCATACCGCTACCGCGGCCAGGGATATGATGATCCTGCGCCGGAGCTCATCGAGATGCCCCGCAAAGGTAAGGTCTTTACGCTCCATATTATGAAGGGGGATTATTCTTTCTTGGACTGCTGGGAGTCGTCGTCCTTCATGCCCTTCTTGAATTCCTGGATAGCTTTACCGATCGATTTGGCTATCTCCGGAAGGCGCGAGGCGCCGAAGACGAGCAGCAGGACAACGATAAGTACAGCCCATTCCGCCGGACCGATATTGAACATTATGGCCTCCGTGTTATCTGTGGAGATTATAACACGAACGGCGCTTGACGGGCTATATTATTCTAGCGCCTCAGCGCATGCCGCGGAGCTATCCGCGGCGCTTATATATGAACGGCAGGAACGCGCCGAACAAAATTAGCGTTGCCGGCTCGGGCACAGTGCAGTCCACGTCCAGGTAAGGCATATAGCCGGTCTCGGTCTCCCTCGCGTAGAAGGTATGCGCGCTCCCCGGCGATACGAGCGCTATCGAAGCTCCCAGGCCGGCCTGCGGCTGTATCAGCGATGTGACGTCCCAGGAATACCATCCGGCCGCGCTCCCGACGTTCATAACGCTGCCGAAGGCATCAAGGGCCGGCTGGTTATTCCACGCGAGCGTCCCTTCCGTCCATGACGTCCCGGTGGAATACGCGCTGATGTCCGCGGCCTGCGCGCCGTCTACGCCGTTATAGAGCCATAGCGTCGCCGAATTAACGGCCGGAAGTCCGGCGAGGTTGAACTTCAGGTAGCTGCGGGACTCCGTCCCCCCGCTGAATACGCCCGACCAGAGTTCGGAGTCGAGGTAGACGCTGTAGCCGTTGAAATTGGTGCCGGGCTCGGTGCTCAGTGTGGGAGAATCCGCCATAGGATAAAGCACTACGGCGCAGGAGACGCCGTGGATACAAAGGAGGGAAAACAAAACAATCGTCGCAAGCAGAACGTTTTTCATCTCATCCCTTTCTGCCCCCAACGATAGGATTATACCACGTAAAACGGCTATATCAAGCGCTTTTTGGGCCTTATTTGAAGCGGTTATCTATCCAGTCCGGCACGGGGGTTTCGAGGGCATTCGGGTAGGCATGGCCCTTGCCTTTGTTGACATGGACCTTTACGTCGTAGCCGCAACGTTTAAGGATTTCTTCCTCTTTATACAGTTCCTCAAGCGGGAAGTACGGGTCTTTCTCCCCGTGCAGGATATAAACGGGTATCTTCTTCGTATTGGGCCTCCACGGGAAAC
>JAGONY010000020.1 GCA_017992785.1 Candidatus Omnitrophota bacterium
GCTCTCGAAGGTCGTAGAGGAGTTCCTCTACCCGGCGATGGAGAATTACCAGATCGATTTCACTATAGACAAGGGGCCGTACGCGAAGACGATAAAGTTCAACCTGAAGCGGTTCACGCTGATAGGCGCGACTACCCGTTCCGGGCTGCTGAGTGCGCCGATGCGCGGAAGGTTCGGGATGCACTATACGCTGGATTTCTATCCCCCGGAGGACCTTGTCCGGATAGTCAGGAGGTCGGCCGACATACTGAAGATCGGCCTCGATAAGGAGAGCGCCGCGGAGATAGCCCGCCGCGCGCGCGGCACCCCGCGTATCGCGAACAGGTTGCTGCGCAGGGTGCGCGACTATGCCGAGGTCAAGAACGGCGGCAAGGTCGACGCGAATACGGTAGGCAGGGCGCTCGCGATGCTCGGCATCGATAATACGGGCCTCGACGCGCTCGACAGGAAAGTGCTCAAAGCGGTAATAGAGACATATAAGGGCGGGCCGGTCGGCATAGAATCGCTTGCCGCGACGCTGAACGAAGAGCCCGACACGATATCCGATGTCGTCGAACCGTTCCTGCTTAAGATAGGGTTCCTGAAGCGGACCCCGAGAGGCAGGGAGGCGACGGACGCCGCCTGCGAACACATGAAAATCCCCCCCAAAAAAGAGCCCCGGAAGGAGTTATTTTAGCCGGCCATGCGCAATCGCCTCCTTTTGGCCGTCATAACATTGCTTGCCTTGAATTTTACCGACGCGACAGCGGCGCCGGTGGTCCGTGTCGCCATAGCGAAGGACTCGGATTCGGTAAAGATATTCATAGCCGGTAACTACAGGATAACCGACCTCATCTCGAAAGCGGTCCTGCTCGAGGGCAAATACGCGGCCGAAACGTCTTTGGCCGCCGACGGCACCGGGGGTTTTCGTATGGGGGATTCCCGCGTTTCCGCCGACGCTATAGGCATTGAGCCGCTCGGAGGCGCGAGGGCGTATATAAACGACCGCATATTCAGGGGCGGCATAAGGGTATACAGGAACGCGGGGAAGGTCACGGTGGTCAACGCGGTCGACCTCGAAGAGTACCTTTACGGAGTCATACGCAACGAGGTGTCTACGTGGTGGCCCATGGAGGCGCTGAAGGCGCAGGCGATCGCGGCGAGGACGTATGCGCTCAACCAGATGAAGGAATCGAAGGGCAGGGACTATGATGTCCAGGCGGACGTAAGCTCGCAGGTCTACGGCGGGATATTCTCGGAGAAGTGGAGGACGAACAGGGCGGTAGACCAGACGAAGGGCCTCGTGCTTACCTATAACGGCGCGATATTCCCGGCGTTCTTCCACGCGACATGCGGCGGGAGCACCTTCGACGCCGCGAACCTCTGGAACATAAATCTGCCTCCGCTCAGGGGTGTCAAATGCGACTGGTGCCGGAAATCCCCGCATTATTATTGGGAGCGCTGGACGCCGATCAACGAGGCGGAGAAGAAGCTTGAGGCGGCCGGTTACCCGGCCGGCGATATCCTCGGCTTCGAAGTGCTCAGGAAGGATCCCTACGGCGGCAGGGTGCTCGAGTTGAGGGTAAAGGGCAGCAAAGGGGACGCGGTCATTCTCGCGAAGGATTTCAGGAGGATCGTGGGCGCTGACATAGTCAGGAGCACGAACTTCAAGGTGACGGTCGTCGGGGAATACGCCGCTTTCGAGGGGCTCGGATGGGGGCACGGGGTCGGCCTGTGCCAGTGGGGCGCGTACTATATGTCGCGCGCGGGGAAGAAGGCCGATGAGATACTCTATTTTTATTATCCGGGGTCAAAGATAGTGAAGGATTACGGCGCCGTCGAGGCAAAGGGGAAATAATGAGGCTCAGCGAATTCGATTATAAGCTTCCGGAAGAACTTATCGCGCAGTATCCCGCGCAGGCGCGCGACGCCTCGCGCCTAATGGTGGTCCACAAGATATCGAAGAAGATAGAGCACAGGAATTTTTCCGACATCGCGGATTATATCGGCCCGGCGGACTGCGTTGTCGTCAACGATACGAAGGTCATCAAGGCGCGCATCCCGGGCAAGCGCGCGGATACCGGCGGCAAGGCCGAGGTCATGCTGATCGAGAAGCTCAGCGACAGGCTCTACAAATGCCTGATAGACACTTCGACTAAGGTAAAAGTCGGAACTAAATTCGTCTTCGGCGCCGGGGAACTTACGGGCGTGATACGCGCAGAGAGCGAGGGTATCAGGCTGATAGAGTTCAGCATAAACGGGGCGGACTTCAATTCGATACTCGAGAAGATAGGCATGGTGCCGTTGCCCCCGTATATCAAGAGGGCGCCCGAGAAGTCGGACGAAGAGAGGTACCAGACCGTTTTCGCGAGGTCGCCCGGGGCGGTCGCGGCGCCGACGGCGGGGTTGCATTTCACCGATGATATCATCAGTAGGATCAGATCGTCCGGTGCGTCGGTCGAATCCGTGACGCTGCATGTCGGGTACGGGACGTTCAAGCCGGTCACGTCCGATGACGTGACGAAACATAAGATAGAGCCGGAGCTCTTCGACCTGAGGCCCGAGACGGCCCAGAAGCTCAACGGCATCAAGGAGAAGGGCGGGAAGATATTCGCTGTCGGAACGACCACGTGCAGGGTCCTCGAGAGCCAG
This sequence comes from Candidatus Omnitrophota bacterium, assembly GCA_017992785.1. Classification (GTDB taxonomy): domain Bacteria; phylum Omnitrophota; class Gorgyraeia; order Pluralincolimonadales; family Pluralincolimonadaceae; genus UBA6215. The sequence goes on from JAGONY010000020.1 coordinate 2,632, forward strand.
GCGCAGCTCGTCAAGGGCTCGAGGAACAGGGTAGGGCCGGGCAAGGGATGGACCAACCTGTTCATATATCCGCCTTATAATTTCAAGTTCGTTGACGCGCTCGTGACGAATTTCCACCTTCCGAAGACGACGCTGCTGATGCTCGTCGCCGCGTTCTGCGGCAGGGAGGTCATGCTGCAGGCGTATGACGAGGCCGTGAAAGAGAAGTACAGGTTCTACAGTTACGGCGATTCGATGCTGATAATATGAAGATCGAGATAATTGCCAGGGACACGCTTACGCGCGCGAGGGCCGGCAGGGCCGTGACCGCGCACGGGGAGTTCGAGACGCCGGCGTTCATGCCGGTCGGCACGCAGGCGACGGTAAAGACGCTCTCGAACGATGAGCTCAGGGAATGCGGCGTGCAGATACTGTTATCGAACGCGTACCATTTGTACCTGCGTCCCGGGGAAGATATCATAAGGAACGCCGGGGGCCTGCATAAGTTCATGGGATGGGACAGGCCTATTCTGACCGACTCCGGCGGTTTCCAGGTATTCAGCCTGGCGGTCCTGCGCAAGGTCACCGACGAGGGCGTCGAGTTCCAGTCGCACATAGACGGTTCGAAGCATTTCCTGACCCCGGAGAAGATGGTAGGGTTCCAAACGGCGCTCGGAAGTGATATAATGATGGTCCTTGACGAGTGCGTCCATTACCCGTGCGAGCATGAGATGGCGAAGCGCGCGGTAAAGAGGACGCTTGACTGGGCGAAGCTCTCGAAGCAGGCGTTCGACCCGGGCACAAAACAGCACCTATTCGGCATTGTCCAGGGCGCTTCATACAAGGACCTCAGGCAGGAATGCGCCGAGGAGCTCGTCGGGATGGATCTTGACGGTTACGCGCTCGGCGGGCTCGCGGTAGGGGAGCCGAGGGAGATAACGGCGGAGATGACGGCCTTTACGGCCGCGCTGCTCCCGGAAGATAAGCCCCGCTACCTCATGGGCGTCGGCGAGCCGCAGGATATCCTCGAGGCGGTCTCATCGGGCATAGATATGTTCGACTGCGTCGTGCCTACGCGCAACGGGCGCAACGGGACCGCGTTCACGTCGAAGGGGCGTTTCTCCGTAAGGAACGCGTCGAATTCGAGAGACCTCGGGCCCATAGAGGAGGGATGCGGCTGCTACGCGTGCAGGAACCATACGCGCAGTTATATAAGGCACCTCTTCAATACGGATGAGATACTCGGTTTGAAGCTTGTCTCGCTGCATAACGTCTATTTCTACCAGAAACTCATGCGCGAGATCAGGCAGGCGATCAAGGACGGCAAGTTCACGGAATACAAAAACGAAAGGATAGGAAGATGGAACAGCAGGCAGCAGGTTCAGTGATCAGCTTTTTGCCCCTGATACTGATATTCGTGGTATTCTATTTTTTGCTTATCAAACCGCAGCAGAAGGAGCGCAAACGCCACGAGGAGATGGTAAAGAACCTCGCGAAGAACGATGAGGTGGTCACCTCCGGGGGCATCCACGGCACGATAGTCAACGTCAAGGAGACGTCCGTGGTGCTGCGCGTGGACGAGAACGCGAAGATGGAAGTCGACAAATACGCGATATCCTATACGGTCAAGAAGAGGTCAGGAGAAGAGAAATGAGAAAAGCACTTATCTGGAAATTAGCGTTCGTCCTTTTGCTCGCGGGCGCTTCCGCGTGGCTCATAAACCCGGTGCTCGACGTCAAGGACAAGGACGGCAAGGTTATAAAGGAAGGGAAGATAAACCTCGGCCTCGACCTGCAGGGCGGCATGCATCTCGTGCTGAAGGTCGATACCTCGAAGATACCGGAGGATGCCAGGAAGGACGCGGCGGACCGCGCGCTTGAGGTCATCCGCAACAGGATAGACGAGTTCGGCGTTAAGGAGCCGCAGATATCCCCGCAGGGCAAGGATGAGATAGTAGTCCAGCTGCCGGGCATCACCGACAGGGGCAGGGCTCTCGAGCTCATAGGCAAGACGGCGCTCCTGGAGTTCAAGCTCGTCTCGACCGACGCCGACAAGCTGAACAAGGCGCTTCAGGGCAGCGTGCCGGCAGGGTTCGATCTGCAGAAGGACGAGAACGGCGACCCCCTGCTGCTTGAAAAGGACGCAGTAATGACCGGCGACGTGCTGACGACCGCTTTCATGAGCTTCGACCAGTCGCGTTTCAACGAGCCGTACGTCTCTATACAATTTACCGCGGAGGGCGCGAAGAAATTCGCAAAGGTAACGCAGGATAACGTGGGCAGGCGGCTCGCGATAGTGCTCGACGGCAAGGTCAAATCCGCTCCGCAGATAAGGGAAGCTATCCCGTCGGGTCAGGCGCAGATAACCGGAAGGTTCTCGAAGGAAGAGGCGAGCGACCTCGCGATAGTGTTGAAGGTTGGCGCGCTTCCGGCCCCCGTATACATAGAAGAGGAGAGGACCATCGGCCCTCTGCTCGGGCAGGACTCGATAAATGACGGCATCAGGGCCACGCTTCTCGGCGCGGCTTTTGTCGGGGCCTTCATATTGGTCTATTACCTGTTCGCGGGCGTTGTGGCGGACATCGCGATGGCGCTGAACATACTTTTGCTGCTCGGCGCGATGGCGTATTTCAAGGTAACGATGACGCTGCCCGGCATCGCGGGTATCGTGCTGACGCTCGGCATGGCGGTTGACGCGAACGTGCTGATACAGGAGAGGATGCGCGAAGAGCTCGAAGCGGGCAAGACGCTCGCGCAGACGGTAAGGTTAGGTTACGACAGGGCGATGAGCGCGATAATCGACTCCAACCTCACGACGGTCGTAGCCGCTATATTCCTGTTCCAGTTCGGCACGGGCCCGATACGCGGGTTCGCGCTGACGCTCATCATCGGCCTGATGATAAGCATGTTCACGTCCGTTTTCGTGACAAGGGCCATATTCGAGACGCTGTTAGGGCTTAAACTGCTCAAGGGGCTGCCGATGCTCAAGGTCATCGGGACCCCGAAGTTCGATTATATTAAGGTACGCTGGATATGCTACCCGCTTTCGATAGCGGTGCTCGCGATCGGCATGGGCGCTTATTTCATGAAAGGCCCGGATGTATACGGCGTGGACTTCAGGGGCGGCCAGGTCCATGAATATAAGTTCCGCGATGCGGTGGACGCGAAGGACGTGCGCGCCGCGCTCACGGAGATCAACCTCGGCGATGCTTCCGTCCAGCAGCTCAAGGACGACCCCAAGATCTTCATAATACGCATGCAGGAAGAGGTCACCGACGAGATATCGAAGAAGTTCGAGACGGCCTTCAAGGGGAACAAGGCCGAGATAATAAAGATAGACAAGGTGGGGCCTTCCGTCGGGGGCCAGTTGAGGACGAAAGCGTTATACGCGATCGTATTCTCGATGCTCGGCATCATGGTTTACGTCGCGTTCAGGTTCAAGCACTGGTATTTCGCGCTGGCGGGCGTCCTCGCGCTGTTCCATGACGTCTTCGTCGCGATGGGTTTCATGGCGCTGGCCGGGCGCGAGATGTCGCTGCTTATTGTATCCGCACTGCTGACTATCGCGGGTTTTTCGATAAACGATACGATAGTCATCTATGACAGGATAAGGGAGAACGCGAAGCTGAACCACAAGATGTCCTTAAGGGACCTCATAAACCTCAGTGTGAACCAGACGATGTCGAGGACGCTGTTGACATCCTTCACGGTCCTCGTGGTCGTGGCCGTTCTCTATATGTACGGCGGAGAGGTCCTCAATGATTTCGCGTTCTGCCTTCTCGTAGGGTTCATATCGGGCATCTATTCGACGGTCTTCATCGCGAGCCCGCTGATACTGCTGTTCCACGGCAATAAAAAAAGGAACCTATGAGCAACAAAAAGTTTGCCCAGATACGCAAACTGCTCCTGGTAATACTCGCGCTGAACTGGGGCGTGGCCATAGCGAAGATCGTCTACGGCCACCTGACGAACTCCGTTTCGATGTTCGCTGACGGTATCCATTCGCTCTCGGACGGCTCGTCGAACATAATAGGGCTCATAGGAATAGGCGTCGCCTCGCGCCCGAGGGACGTCGGGCATCCTTACGGCCACAGGAAGTACGAGACGCTCGCCTCGATGGCGATAGCCGTCGCGCTCTTCATGATAGCGTTCAGGCTGCTGAGCGATTCCGTCCACAAGCTATGGCACCAGGAACTGATCAATCCCGAAGCGAACCTGCTGAGCTTCATCGTGATGGGCGTGACTATCGCGGTCAACATAAGCGTGATGAAGTACGAACGCAGGAAGGGCAAGGAGCTTAACAGCGATTTCCTTGTCGCGGATTCGCTGCATACCGGCTCCGATATACTCGCCTCCGTCATGGTCGTAGTCAGCTTGATAAGCGTGAGGCTCGGCCTGCCGATAATCGACGTCATCGCGGGCATGGTCATTGCGCTTCTGGTCGGCTATGTCGGCGTAAGCATACTAAGGGACAGCTCCAGGGTCCTGACCGATTACGTTGTGATAAATTCCCAGGAGATAACCGAGGCCCTCTCCGACATGAAGGAGGTCATCGGCTGCCACCGCATACGCACGCGCGGCCGCACCGACGATGTCCATGTCGACCTGCACATAACCGTGGACAGGAACATGAGCGTAGGAAAAGCCCATGACCTCTCGACCGCGATAGAGAAGCGCATACGCGAGAGGTTTTCCGGCGTCACCGACGTGATGGTCCACGTCGAGCCCGCGTGACATGCAGAAGGCCTGGGAGATAGATTCGATAGACCTCGCAAAGGCCGAACGGCTTTGCGGCCCGTTAGGCATCTCGCCGATCGTCGCCCACCTGCTCTCGAAAAGGGGGGTCAATTCCGCCGAAGAGGCGCGCGCCTTCCTCGAATGCGGCCTCGATTCGCTTCACGACCCGTTCCTCTTCAAGGACATGCCGAAGGCCGTCTCGCGCATCAATTCCGCCATAGATAATAAGGAAAAGATAATCGTCTTCGGCGACTACGATGTCGACGGCCTCACCGCGACCGCGCTGCTTTATAACACCCTGAAGGCATACGGCGCCGACGTACATAACTATATCCCCAACCGCGTGAAGGAGGGCTACGGCCTGAACCTTTCCGCTATGGAGCACGCGCAAAAGGGCGGCCTCAAGCTCGCGATAGCCGTCGATTGCGGCATCACCGCGGCGGAAGAGATAAGTTTCCTCAATAAGCACGGTGTAGATTCCATAATAATAGACCACCACGAGCCGGTCGAAGGTAAAATTCCGCAGGCGTGCGGAATTTTAAATCCGCTGGTGCCGGGTTCGGGGTATCCCTATAAACATCTCGCCAGCGTCGGGCTCGTGTATAAGCTTTCACAGGCGATGGCCAAGGGCTCCAAGCGCGCGCAACGGCCCGTCGAGGACGACCTCGACCTTGTCGCGCTCGGAACGATCGCGGATGTCGCGCCGCTGACCGGCGAGAACAGGACCCTCGTCAAACACGGCCTGAAATACCTCGCGAAGACGAAGAGGCCGGGGCTGCGCGCCCTTATGGAAGTCGCAGGCATCGGCAGGAAGAAAGAGTTCCATTCCGAGACTGTCGGTTTCATCCTCGGGCCGCGCATAAACGCATCGGGCAGGATGAACTCTTCATCTCATTCGCTGAAACTGCTGCTGACGGAGGACAAGGAAGAGGCGATGAAGCTCGCGGAAGAACTCGACAGGAGCAACCGCGAGCGGCAGAAGATGGAAGAGGTGATACTGAAGGAAGCCGTCTCGAAAGTAGAGCGGGAGGTCAATTTCAAGGAGCACAAGGTCATAGTCCTGCACGGCGATACATGGCACCCGGGCGTGATAGGGATAGTCGCCTCGCGCATAGTCGAGAGGTTCTACCGCCCCACGATACTCGTCGCGTTCGAAGGCGGGAGCGCCGGCCACGGCAAGGGTTCCGGCAGGTCGATAAAGAAATTCCACCTTTTCGACGCCATCTCGAAATGCAGGGAACACCTCGTGGAGTTCGGCGGGCACGAGCACGCTGCCGGCATAACGATAACGAAGGGCAATATAGATAATTTCAGGAACGCGTTGAATCTAGTCGCCCATGAGACACTGCAGCCGCTCGACCTCGTGCCGAAGCTCGGAATCGACGCCTGGATATCCCTCAAGGATATAACGCCGAAATTAATGAAGGAACTCGCGATGCTTGAGCCGTACGGGGTGGGCAACAGGAAACCGGTATTCGCGGTAAAGGGCCTGAAATTAAAGGCCCCGCCTAAGGTCCTCGGTTCGAATACTCTCAAGATCTGGGTGACGGACGGGCAGATGACTTATGAGGCGGTGGGCTTCAGGAAAGCCCTGGATTACAAACTCGATTCCGCCTCATTGGATTTTGATCTGGCTTTCACGCCTTCAGTTAACGTATGGCAGGGGCAGGAGATGGTGCAGCTGCAGCTTAAGGACCTGAAGGTCAGGCCTTAAGCTTTTACTATCTTACCGGACCTGATGCAGGCGGTGCAAACCTTGATCGTCTTTATTACGCCTTTAATGTTGACCTTGACCTTCTGCAGATTAGGGGTGAAGCGCCTTATGCTCCTGCCGGTTATCTTGCGACCGACGCCGCCGTCCTTCTTGGCCATACCGCGGCGCTTTATCTTCATGCCGGCCATCTTGCCTTTTCCGCATATATCGCATACTTTTGACATTACTTCCTCCTTAATGAGTCCCTGTTTAGTTGTTAAACGAATTATTGCAATATTTGAGGTATAATAGTAGCACATATGATCGAAAACATCAACAGTAAAAAGCAGCCCTTAAGCGATATCCCCGTCCGTTTTGTGAAGGGCGTGGGCCCGGCGAGGGCCGAGATACTCAAAAAGCTCGATATCGGGACCGTCGAAGACCTGCTCTACCATTTCCCGCGAAGGTATGAAGACCGCAGCCGCCTCGATCCTATCAACAAGCTCAAGGAGGGCGAGTACGCCGCCATCAAGGGCGAGGTGCTGACGTCGGGCGAGCGCGGCGGCAGGCCCCGTTTCGGCCGCGGCAAGGGCATGTCCGTATATAAGATGGCGTTCGGCGACGCTACCGGCGTAATTTACGCGGTCTGGTTCAACCAGCCGTACATGCAGGATGTATTCAAGCAGGGGGACAAGGCCATACTCTACGGCAAGGTCGAGAGGTACAAGGACCTCCAGATATCGAACCCCGAATTCGAGATAATAAACGACGAGGAGAAGGAGACGATCCATACCGGGCGGATTGTCCCTATATACCCGTTGACCGAGGGGATCAGCCAGAAGGGAATGCGCAGCGTAATGAAGAATATGCTCGACAGGTACCTTGAAGAAGCGGAGGAGTTCCTGCCCGAGGAGGTCAGGCAGAGGAACAGCCTGCCCGCGCTGAAGCAGGCACTTTTTAATATGCATTTTCCGGAGAGCGAGGAGCTGCGCAAGGCCGCGTATGAGAGGGTAGTGTTCGATGAGTTCTTCGTGCTGCAGGTCGCGCTTGCGCAGAGGAGGCAGAAGATAAAAGGGCTCGGCACCGGCGTCGCGCATAAGACGGGCGGGGAGCTCATGGGGTCGTTCAGGGCAATGCTGCCATTCAAGCTTACCGGCGCGCAGGAGCGCGCCATTGGGGATATCGAAAAGGACATGGCGAGCGATAAGCCGATGAACCGCCTGCTCGAGGGCGATGTCGGGTCGGGAAAGACCGTAGTCGCCGCCCACGCGCTCGTGCTTACGGTATCGAACGGTTACCAGGGCGCGCTGATGGCGCCGACGGAGATACTCGCGCAGCAGCATTTTGCCGGCCTTAATAAACTCCTGAGCCCGCTGGGCATCAATGTTATATTGCTGACCAACAGCGTCGAGGATGAGGCGCGGGAGGAAGCCCTGCGGATGATAGAGGAGGGGCGCGCTAACGTCGCGGTCGGCACGCACTCGCTCATACAGGAAGGCGTCAGGTTCAAGCGCCTCGGGCTTGCCGTTGTGGACGAACAGCATAAGTTCGGCGTCGACCAGAGGGCGCAGCTGAAGCAGAAGGGCATCAATCCCGACATGCTGTTCATGACCGCCACGCCGATACCGCGGACGCTCGCGATGACGCTTTACGGCGACCTCGACCTTTCGCTGCTGGATGAGATGCCGAAGGGTAGGATACCTTCGAAATCATTCCTTGTCGGCGAAGATAAGCGCGATGGCGTATACAAGTTCATCGCGCAGGAAGCCGCCGCCGGCGGCCAGGTGTTCATAATATGCCCGCTGATCAGGAAGACCGGGAATAATGAGCTGAAAGCCGCTACCGAGATGTACGACAGGTTCAGGAAAGGGGTCTTCCCGGGGCTCAATGTCGGGCTCATCCACGGGAAGCTCGATAACGATGAGAAAGAAAGCGTGATGCGGGGTTTCGGGGCAGGGAAGGTGCAGATACTCGTCTCGACAACGGTGGTAGAGGTCGGCATCGATAACCCTAACGTCTCGGTGATGCTCATAGAAAATCCCGAAAGGTTCGGGCTCAGCCAGCTCCATCAGCTGCGCGGCAGGATAGGCAGGGGCAACCAGCGCTCATACTGCATACTGATATCCGATACGGGATCGGAAGAGGCGCGCAAGCGCATAAAAGCCCTTATAAGCAACACGAGCGGATTTAACATTGCGGAGGAGGACCTGCAGCTGCGAGGACCCGGGCAATTCTTCGGGACGAGGCAGCACGGCCTCCCGGAGCTGCGCTACGCGAACCTTCTCGCGAACGTAAAGCAGCTCGAGGCGGCGCGAAAAGAAGCTTTCGGGCTCGTCAGCGCCGACGCGGAGCTCGCGAAACCGCAGAACAGGCGCCTTAAAGAGGCCGTAAGGAGAAAGTACCCCGATGAGGATAACAAGCGGGACTCATAAAAGCAGGATAATAAAGGCCCCCGGGAGCATAAGGCCTACGCTCGATAACGTCCGGAAAGCAGTATTTGACATACTCGGCGAGGGCGTAAAGGGCTCCAGGGTCCTCGACCTCTTCGCCGGCTCCGGCGCGCTGGGCATCGAAGCCCTCAGCAGGGGGGCCGTATCGTGCACGTTCGTCGACAACAGCCGCGCCTCCATAAAGGCCATAAAAGCGAACCTTGAGGGGCTGGGGCTCGCAGGGGCCGGGCGCGGGCCTTCGGAGAGCTCGGTCATGTACGCCGATTCGGAGGCCGTCATCGGCCGGCTCGCGGGCGACGGCGCCGCCTTCGACATAATACTGATGGACCCCCCGTATTATAAGGAATTGGCCAAAAAAACCTTGTCTTTGCTTGGCGATTGTGATATATTATCCGAGACTGGCGTAGCGGTTATAGAGCATTCCAAGCACGATGGCCCACTACCGCCCGTATGCGGGGGCCTAAAGCTGCTGCGTACCGCCAGGTACGGTGATACGCTGGTTTCATTTTATCGCAAGGATCAAGGCAAATCATGAAGAATAAGGCGGTCTATCCGGGGACTTTTGACCCGGTCACGTTCGGCCATATCGACCTGGTAAAAAGGGCCCTGAAGATCTTTGATACTGTCATAATAGCCGTCGCGCGCAACGCGGACAAGGCGCCGCTCTTCGGCGTCGAAGAGCGCATAGCGATGCTTAGGCAGGCGACAAGGGGCATGAAGGGCGTCGTCATAGAGAGCTTCGACGGGCTCGCAGTGGATTACGTAAGGAGTAAGGGCTCCGTAGTCATGGTCCGCGGCCTCAGGATGATCTCGGATTTCGAATACGAGTTCCAGATGGCGCTGACGAACAGGAAGATCGGGCAGGATATCGAGACGATATTCATGATGCCTTCGGAGTCCTATTCATACCTTTCGTCAAAACTCATCAAGGAGGCGTTCGCGCTCGGCGCAGACGTGAAGGACTTTGTTCCGCCGTTCGTCGCCAGGGCGCTCGCGAAAAAATTAAGATGAAAATAAAAGTAAACGACATCCCGAAGGACGGCATCACGCTGGAAGAGAAGCAGGACGCCGCGGCGCTTGACCTCGCGCGCGACGACCTGAAGTTCGTGACCCCCGTGGGGCTTTCGGCGTTCCTGACGCGCGACAAGGACGATGTTTACGCGCACGTAAAGGCGAGCGGCCGCATAGAGGCGGTTTGCGGCAGGTGCCTCGCGGCATATATGATAGATTTCGACAAGGAATTTGATTTCAGTTATGATGTGAAGGGCAAGACCACCCTCGACTTGACGGACGACATAAGAGCGGAGATAATCCTCGAGTACCCGATCAAGCCGCTTTGCAGGGAGAACTGCAAAGGGTTGTGCCAGGTGTGCGGCAAGAACCTTAACGAAGGCGATTGTGGGCATACACCTGATGCGCAAAAATGGAACGAAGCGAAAAAGAGCGGTAATTAAGGAAAGAAGGAGAGGAGATAAATGGCACTGCCAAAGAGAAAACATTCGAAAGCAAGGCGCGACAAATCCCGCACGCACCAGGTCCTGTCGGCACCACAGATCACGAAGTGCCCGCAATGTTTCGCGTCCATAAAGACGCATTGCGTGTGCCCGAGCTGCGGATACTATAAGGGGCGCAAAGTCCTTGACGTTAAGGTCAAGGAAGAGAAGAAGAAATGAGGATAGCCGTAGATGGGATGGGAGGCGACTACGCGCCGAAGGTGATCGTCGAAGGCGCCGTAATGGCCGCATCCGAATACGGGCATGAGGTAATAATCGTCGGCGACAATCCGAGGATCGACGCGGAACTCAGCAGGATGGACTCCGTCCCTTCGACTGTCAGCGTCGTGCATGCCTCGGAATTCATTGACATGCACGAGCCGGGCGCCGTGAGCGCCCGCACGAAGAAGGACTCCTCGATATGCGTCGCGACGGAACTTGTCAAGAAAGGCAAGGCCGACGTGGCCGTCTCGGCCGGCAATACCGCGGCATTCGTCAGCGCGGCGATGCTGTCGCTGCGCAGGCTTCCGGGGGTCGAACGGCCGGGCATCGCGATACCGCTGCCGTCGATCAAAGGGCCGGTGGTCCTGATAGACGCCGGCGCTACGATCAACCCCGAACCCGAGCACCTTCTCGGTTTTGCCGTCATGGGCGGCGTCTATGCCCGCCACATATTGCGGATGGAGAACCCCTCGATAGGCCTGCTGAATATCGGTGAAGAATCCTCGAAGGGCCCCGATTACCTTAAGCAGGCTCACCAGTTGCTCGAATCGAGCAACCTGAATTTCAAAGGCAACGCGGAAGGCAAGGACGTATTCGCCGGCCATTTCGACGTCGTTGTATGCGACGGTTATACGGGCAACGTGGTGCTGAAGGTATCGGAATCGATAGCGACCACGATCTCTTCGTTCATAAAGAACCAGATCAAAAAAGACCCGCTGAGGATGCTCGGCGGGCTTCTTACTAAATCGGCGTTCGAAGCCGTAAAGAAACAGATCGACTACGCTGAATACGGGGGCGCCCCGCTGTTGGGCGTCAACGGCATATGCATAATCGGCCACGGCCGCTCGTCGGCAAAGGCCGTCAAGAACGCGATCAGGGTCGCGGGC
>JAGONY010000021.1 GCA_017992785.1 Candidatus Omnitrophota bacterium
GCCGGCGTAATCGAGCTTGTCCCAGAACGCGATGTTCTGGTACTCCTCGTTCCAGTTCGCCGCGTATGTTATCGGGCCGGAGAAGGCCTTCCTCACGGGCTGTATTACGTATGTGTCCCACATCTCGGGCTTCTCTACCGCGGGGACCGTAAGCTCAACGCCTATACAGAATATCTCAACGCCGTTCTCTTCCGCCAGTTTCGCGTAATGTGTTATGAACTCCCCGTAGCTGGTAAACCATGCTTCCCAGTCCACATCGTTACTGAATTGTATCTCCCCGCGCCAGCACCCGCTCTTTATGAGGTCGAGGTGCGGCTTCAGCATCACTTTAAGGCCTGCCTTATGCGCCTGCTCTATCGCGTGCACGACGCTTTCGTCGGTCGGGGTGTTGCCGCCCGGCCTTATCTGCGTCATGTTGTAATCGCCCTGGTACCATGTCGTGATTATCGCCGCGTATACGCATCCCATCGACGATAATTTCGAGAGCGACAGGTCGGAGAAACCCTTGCTGTACGCGACCCTGTCCCATGTTACATATGTCATGCCTTTCTGGAACTGCGGGAACGGCGGCCTGTCTATCGCTTTCCTCTTTATCACGGCGTCCGGCGATGCCGCTGCCGGGGCGGCCGGCTGCATCTCCTGTCCGGAAGACGCGGCCGGGGGCTCCTTCGCCGTATATTTTATCCTCGTGTCCGGCGGAGTGTTCGCCTGCGTCCTGCGGCTGCTGGCCGAGCTCAATATGAACCCCGCGAAGAACGCGACTATTATAAGTGCTGTTATTATCAGTTTTTTCCACAAAGACATCTGTTTATCTCCTTGGTCCATTATTTTCCGGGATAATTGCACTGTGGCGCCGGGGCCATGGCCCCGGCGCCGTGTGCGATCTTTTATTCCAGCCTTATGTTGTCTACGTAATACATGCCCTTCCACTCGGACTTGTTGTTCTCTACCCTGACGCCGAACTTGCGCACGTCTTTCCTGAAGTTGTCGTCGACGAGGGTGTTCTTCCAGTCCTTGCTTCCGGGAGCCAGGTTCGCGGTTACCGTCGTTACCTGTCCGGGCGTTAACGGGACCGTCTTGCTCATCTCGGTCCATTTCCATTCCTCGCCCGTGGTAAGGATTATCTTGCCCTTGAGCCCTGCCGGGGCATCCTTCGGGATGTATATGTCCACCGAGAGCTTGCTGTAAGCCGACCAGTCATAATAATCCTCGATCTCGATATACGCGCCCGACCATTTCCCGCTGATGTACTCGGAAACCACCTTCATCGACTTCTTGCCTTCCGAAGCCCAGTCAGACGACACCGAGACATCCCTTGCCACATGGTCTTCCTTTTCGAGGGCCCAATCCGGCACGCGCCATCCGCCGGTGTCGTCCTCGAAACCGTACAACACCGTCCCGGCCGCGTGAGAGAACCCGCTGATAGCGAGAAGTGACACGGCCAGAATTACCACTGCTAACCTGCCCATTGCAACTGCCTCCTTTCCCGGACTATCCTACTTCGCCTTTGAGTACCAACCGGCCAGGACCTTCTCCGCGAGTTTCCCTTTTATCGGGAAACCCAGCGGGCTGTCTACCTCCTGGGGGAATACATTCCACACGTAAAGCCCCGAAAACCACACCCGATTTGACATGACCGCCATAAGAGCGTCGAGGCAGTCAGCCTGCTCCCTCTGGTCTTCGGACTTCGATGTGACTTCCCACGGCCTTTTATTCGCGCCGTCCGCGCTGGCATACCCGGCTTCCGTAAAGATGACCGGCTTGTTTATGCCCTTCTTCTTTAAAAATTCCTCTATCTGCTTCGCTTCCCTCTCCCACGCCTGTACGAGCTCTTCTTGAACGGGATCGCTTTTGTTCGTAAGCGGGAAGTAAGCGTCTATCCCCATATAATCCAGGTCGTTCCAGAACGGGACATACTTGTACTCGTCCCAGTTCGCGGCGTATGTAATGGGCCCCTTGTATACGTCCCTGACGTCTTTTATGATCTTGCGCCACTGGGGTTCCCATTTCGTCGGGGTGCCCGAGAGTTCCGTGCCTATGCAGAATAGCTCGACGTTGAACTTTGCGGCGAACTTAGCGTACTTGAGTATGAAATCTTCGTAGTTCTTGAACCATTCCTCTTCGCCGGGGATGTCCCCGCGGAACTCGCCCGACTGGATATCTACGTGCGGCTTAAGCATCACCTTAAGCCCCAGTGAATGCGCTTTGTTTATCGCGTGGCCCAGGGCCTCGTCGCGCGGCGTCCTGCCGCCCTGCGGGTCAGGCGTCATCGTCATCGATTCGAGCGTCTCCTGGTACCATGTCACTATCATGCAGACGTGCCCCACGTTAATCGTCTTGAGGTATTCGAGCATCGCGTCCGACTCCTTAAGCGCGAGGTCGACCTCGTTATAAGACGTGAAATTCACTCCCCTGTGGAACTCGCCCGCCGCAATAGGCCCCGGTGAGGCGCCGGGATCCTCCATCACAAGTATTACCTCCTCGCGCGGCCTGCGGCCCGGGAAGACCTGTTCGACCGGAAGGTCGCCGGGGTTCAGGTTATCGGGGCCGTACACTTCCATCTCCCAGACCGAAATGCCCCAGTCGGGATTTGACCGTTTGAGGCCGGTGAGCTTCAGGTATTGCGCGGCCGTCTTCGGTATACGGACGGGCTCCCTCTCTCCCTTGCCCTCTTTCACCGACGCTATGGTCCTCCACTGCATCGCGTCGTCGGACACCTGGAGTTCGTATTCCTTCGCGTACGCGCGTTCCCAGTAGATGATGACATCGGTGATCGTCTTTTGCTTGCCGAAATCATAATATATCCATTCGTTGTCCTTGCCCATCTCCGACGACCAGCGCGTGTTGAAGTCGCCGTCGGCGGCGGCCATCGGGTTCGGGTCGGGCGCCCATTCGCTGTCATCGAACGACGAAGCGGCGGCGGCCGCGGGCTTCAGGTAGACCGGTTTCGCGCACGCGTCTTCCGCCTGCGCGTCCGGCACGGCAAAAAAAGTCACGGCTATCGCGGCAACCGCGGCGATAAAAGCTAAAACTGTCCTCAGACGGCGATCTTCGTTTCCCATTTCTTGCCTTTCCTGTAGGCGAGGATATCGCACGACCTCATGGCTTTGAACACATCCTTGCCGAACGATGCGGCCGGCACTACCGACGTGCCGTTCATCTCGTTTATGCCCTTTATGAACAACGAATCGAGATCGCCTCCCTTTACCTTCACTACCGCGACCGACTTATCCGGCACCGTCACGCTTGCTTTTGTCCCGTTATAGGTAAAATACCTCGGGCCTGCGTTCGTCGACAGGTTCAGTACGAAGAAGAATTGCGTCTTCCTTGCCGGGTCGTCATAAGCCCATACCTGCGTTTCGGGGTCGTTGACCGAGAGCTTGCCGTGGTAACGGCCGAGCAGGCCGCCTATATCCTCGGTCTTCAGGACGCAGAAGCTCTTCTTCTGCAGTATCCTGCAATCCTTGAAATCCTCATCGAGGCGCGGCGTCTCGCCGATGAATATGACCTTGCCGCCGGCTGACGAATATGCCGCGAGCTTCCGCTGCGTCTTTACGTCCATGAAGAACCCGCCGTGCAGCACGATGAACTTATGGCGTTTCAGCTCTGACAACGGCGCTTTCTCGATATTCACTATATGGAAATCGAGGTTCCTGTCGCGAAGCACGCGCTGTATCCTGTCGAGGCCCTCGTACCCGCACTTCACCGGTTCTATATGCATGCCGTCCCAGTCCTCTTTCGGGATATCCCACGCGGCCAGGTACGCGTAAGGCGGGTAGAAACCCCATGCTATAGGAGTATCCGGGACGCATTTCAGGAACGCGGGGCCTTCGGTCTCGAAGAAGTGCGATATGAGGCTCAAGACTTCGTATTTCTTCGTCAATGAACCGTCCTCTTTTATCGGGGACGAATCCGGGTAAGGGCGTTCGTGCTGGCTGTCTATCGATTCGTCCCAGGAAGCCGTATTGACGGCAGTATATACGTTGAATCCCGTGGCGCCGTTGGCGATAGCCAGCATCGTCTCGAACGTGCAGACGACCGGGTACTGGAAATGCTGGTCGTAGAGCTTCGAGAATCCCCAGTTCTCCTCGAAATTGATCCCCCTGCTGCGTTTCGAGAGTATGCTGTAACGGTCGAACGACGAGCGGTCCTCGGAGACCGGCCTGAGCCAGTTTGTGAAACCGTAATGTATGATAGGCCAGTTCTCGGGGATCACGCGCGTTAGCCAGTGGTCCAATGCCCTGCCTTCCGAAGGCGGATTGATATTTATGACTATAGGAAGCTTGCCGTGGACGACCTCGGAGAACTCGGTATATATAAGACGCATATACTCCGACTGCCAGCGCGACCAGTCGAGGTAATCCTTAAGGTCGGACAACTTCTTCACCGCATGCAGCCTCCTCGGCGCCCTGACATTGCTTCGTTTCGCGAACTTCCTGTAGAGCTCGAGGGCGGAATCCGAATAATCATAATCGGTTATCCGCGCGGGCCCGTTCGAATAGAGCCCCTCGTTGCAGACCTGTACCGCGATAATATTGCCGGCGGGGTAGATGTTGTCCTTTATCAGGCTGTTATACACCGTCCTGTACCATTCCTTCGTCATCGACTTGAACTTCGGGCACAGCGGCGCCGGCATGGGCCTGCCGTATGTCCCGGGCTTGCGGAACGGGTCGAGCATGATCTCGCCCTTGTTGTTCGGGAAGGTCTCGATGCCGGACCCCTTCTCCGCGGCCGCCCAGTCCGGCATCCCGCCGAATGTCAGCTCTGCGTGTATGAAGGGGCCGGGCTTCACCACGGCCCACAACCCGTTCTTCCGGCACAATTCGAGGAACAGCTTCACGTTGCGGTTGGGTTGTGTCGTCCCGTCGAAATCCGCCGAGAACTTCTCGCCGTCCCTGCGCATATGATGGCGCCACGGCGTATAGAAAGTAACGGTGTCTATCCCCGCGCCCTTTATCTTCTTCAGGCGGTCGTCCCAGTTCGCCGCGTCATCGCGGTAGTACGGGTAATCCGCCGTCACGAGGAACAACGGCTCATTTCCGAGATAGAATACGCCTTCCTTTATCTGCGCCCTCTTCGTCATTTTACCCTTAACCTTCCCCATTGTGTCGCGTCGTCCTCCTGTTTGCCTGACCATATGATGTGCCGCCATTCGCCTTTCGTGCTGTCCTTGTCCGTCACCGAAAAATTCACTCCGAGGACTTTGCCTTCCTGCAGTTCGAGCCCGTTGACCGCGCGGACGGGTATCGCCGCCTCTATCGTATATCCGCCCTTCTTAGTTCCGGACGGCACTTTTGACGCTGCCTTTATCGCGTCGGCAAGCGGCCTCGTATTTATGTTCCTGTATACGTATACGCCCGCCTTCCCGTCTTTCGTGAGAGGTGCTATGTTTATCTGGTAACAGCCGGGGTTGAACGGCATGTTGTTGAACACGTCGGCGTCGCCGCGCGCGTCGATCCAGAGCTCCGCCCCGTCGTCGCGCCATATGTCTACCCCGCTCTGGTTGCCGATGACCGCCTCGTCGTCGACCACGGCCGCGAAGTAGAGGTTCTCCTTATCGTAGAGCATGTAGAACCTTGCGGAACCCCTGTCGACCGAGGCGACCTGGTCTTCCCTGAAATTCGATATATACCATTCCGAAAGGTCGCCGTCCACTTTAATATGCTGCCTCGTCTTTTTCAGCGCGATCTCCCTCCGGTTAAAGCCTATCGGCGCGGGGGTCGTGTCCGCGAGCGCCGCCTTCTTCCTGCTTTTGGCCTTCAGCTCCGACTGCGTTATCTTAACGGCCATGTCCCTGCTGAATCCGGGCAATATGATATCGAGGCCGTTATCGTCGGAAGCTATCTCGCGCTTTTCCACGACCGTCCCCTTCCAGGTGTCCCAGAACTCGACGGAATATATGCCTTTGTCCATCCAGTTTATCCTCAGCAAAGCGTCCTTGATCAACGGGGGCTCAGCCCTTCCCGCTTCGTACTTCGTCCACTTCGGGTCGAAGACCCAGGCGAAGCCCTCCCTGCTGTTCATAAGGCCTATCGCGAATACCGGCGACCTGAGGCCATCAATCTCGGCGAGCACGCGCGCGGTGGATGTCCTGTAGCCCTTCCCGCGCCTGTCGACGCCCTTGTTGAATTCGTTCAGGGCCGCCCAATGGTAATACAGGTTCTTCGGGTGTATGTAGCTGTCCCACCACCAAGGCATCGCGCTGCCTCCGCAGGCCAGCATGTATTCGGACCAGAGCGCGGAATGCAGGTACGCGCCTTCTACGTCCTTCTTGTCGACGCCGTCGGAGGAATCGGTGCCTATCTCGCTCATAAAATACGGCTTGTCGAACTGTCCCATGAGCCTGTAAGCGCCTATTACCGCGGAGACGACGTCCTGCGTATACATATGGAACTGCGTGAAATCTATCTCCGGGATCTCCCAGACCTTCCTGTTGAAACCGTAATCATGGAAAGTCCCCGCATAGCTTGTCGTTATCAGGTGCTTCTGCGGGTCCGTTTCTTTTATATATCCGGCCATCTCCTTATGCCACGCGGCGTCGGCCTCGGGATCGAGGTTGTCCACGAAGGTTATCTCGTTCCAGAGCTCCCAAGCCATTATGTTCGGGCTGTACCCCCAGCGCGCGATTATGTAACGCATCCTGTCCTTGAAGTGTTTCTTCGCCGCGGGATCCGTGAAAAAATCCTCCGGGTCCTTGCACGGCCCGCCGTTTTTCGCGTTGTAAGGGTTCTCATCCCACTGGGGATTGACCTTCGTGCTGAGCTGCCCGTGGTGGTTTATTACAAGCTGGAAATAGAGCCCGTACTCCTCGGCAAGGCCTACGACCTTATCGAGCTTGCCGGCCTTCTCGAGGTTATACTTCCCGAGGCCCCTGTAGCCGGAACCCTTCGTCCATTCGAGCCCCGCTTCCCAGTTCGACATCCATATCCTCGTCCAGTTACCTCCGGCCTTCTGCATCTGCGCGAAATATTTCTTGAAATTCGGCAGCGACGCCCAGCATATGTTCTCCCCGAAAGGGTAATAGAACTCCCCGTTCGTGAACTCGAAATATTTCGGGTCCGAAGCGCTGACCCTGACGAAACCCCTTCCCTTCGACGGGACGCATTTGAACGCCCCCGGAGCGGACTTGTCTTCCGCGCCCGCGGCCTTCAGGCGCAGCAGATACCCCCATTCCCCTTCCTCGTCCGGGGAGAACCTTACCTTCCATACCGGTGAATTGTAATTCAATTGCGCGTCCTGGCTCGCGGAATATAAGAACCCGGGCATGACCAAAGTCCTGCCTGAAGGGCTCGTGAATTCTGCGGCCAGGTCGACTTCCTCGGGGTTAAAAGGATTTGCATACGGCGCTTCGATGGCGACCGTCAGTTCAAACTTCCCGAACTTCGGGACTTCGGCCGTATCCTGCGCTACGGAGACGATCGAGACCGTCGCGCCGGCCGCTACGGGCGCCATGAGCAAAAAAGCTGCCGCTGCCATAATGGTTTTCATCAAGGCCCCTTGACGTTTACCTTTTATTTGAACCTTATGTTATCGATGTATACCGTCAGGCCCTTCATCTTCTTCGGGTGCTGGACGAGTATAAATACCTTGCTTATGTCGCTCCTGTCGGCAAGCGGGACCGAGTTCTTCCAGTCGCTCGCCTTGCATTTGAAGTCCTTGGCGCCAAGGTCAAACTTGACGTCCTTGTTCCAGCCCTGGTTCAGGAGCTTGTTGCCGGTCTCATAATATTCGCCGCTTGTATCGAACGCCACCGCAACTGAGACGCCCGAAGGCGCGTCGGTATATATGTCCATATACATGTCGGCTGTCGAAAGATCGAGGGACGCTTCCCTCGATATGACAAACCTGTTCTTCCAATCCTCTGACTCGTCCTTCGCGACGGCCTTCAGCGACTGCTTGCCTTCCGAGGATTTTTCCGCGCTTACAGCCATCGTGACGCCGCCTACGTTGTCCCAGCTCTCGGAATCCCAATCGTTCGCGCCTTCAAAACCGTCGAATAACTTTTCTTCCGCATGGACCGAGGCGTACATCATGAATATCACCGCCGCCAGAACCGCAAAAAACGCCGCCTTCTTCATCCGAATACCCCCCTATTTTATCCTGATGTTGTCTATATACACTATATCCTTGGACATCTTTACCGGCCGGTAAACGAGCACGTAGAATTCCCCTACGTTCTCCTTGCCCGCCAACGGCGCGGAATACTTCCAGTCGCTCGCCTTGCACTTGTAGTCCGGCGAACCCAGGTCGAAAGAGATGTCCTTGGTCCATCCCTTGCCGGCCTGCCTCCTGGGCGACTCGTAATACACCCAGCCCTCACCCGTCCTGAAACCTATCGCTATCTCTATTCCCGCGGCCTCCTTGTTATAGACGTCCACAAGGACCGCGCTGTCTTTCGATATATCTATGCCGTCCGTTTCCTTGAAGAACGCGACCTTGTTCTTCCATTCCGTCGCTTCTTCCCTTATGACCACCTTCAATGACCTTTTGCCCTGCGAAGCGTTCTCGCCGGCGGCCTCGAGGTCTACCTGGCCGGTGTTCTCCCAGTCGACCCCGGACCAATAGTTTTCGCCTTCGAACCCTTCCAACAGGACCTCCTCGGCCGCCCCCGCGGCCGGGATGGACATTGCCGATGCTGCGGCGATCATCAACATAAGCGTTGTCTTCATATCGGGTCCCTCTGGCCTATCCTTATATTGTCAATATATACCGTCTGCTCCGATACCACGTTAGACGGCCTGTATATTATTATATGCATCTTCGTTATGTTGCCCTTGTCGGATATCGGCTTCTCGAACTTCCAGTCGCTCGCTTCGCATTTAAAATTGTTCCCCGAGAGGTCGAACACCACGTCTTTGTTCCATCCGCTCTTAAGCGGTTTCTTGACCGACTCGAAGTATGCTCCCCTGTCGCCGACATCGAACCCCACCGATACCGCGAGCCCGTCACCGGAGGCGCAATAGATATCCATCTTCACGCCTGACGAATTCGAGAGGTTAAGGTACCCCTCCCTGGATATACCGACCTTCTCCCTGTCGGTCTTCTTCTCGCGGTTCATCGTCACTTTCAGCGACTTGCCGCCTTCGGAGAAGTTCTCCTTCGACACCTGCATCCTGCCGCGGCCCGAGTTGCGCCACTCGACCATTACCCAGTTGTTCTTGCCCTCGAAACCTTCCCATACTATGCCGTCCGCCAAAGCCAAAGAACAGGACACCATGACACAGGCACAGAGAACGATGCGCTCCTTCATCGTTTAGGCCCCCTTCCGTTACTTGATCGCCTTGCAGGATTTCCTGACGACGAGCTCCGTCGCCACGACAATCTTCTCGGCGCGCTTGTTACTGTTCTTGATCCGCTGTATGAGCCTTTTGACGCCGGTCCTGCCCATCTCTTCTTTTTGGACGCGCACGGTAGTAAGGGGCGGATGTATCTGCTGGCTCATGTCTATATCATCGAAACCCGCGATGCTTATGTCATCCGGGACCTTCAGGCCCTTGTCCTGTATAGCCGCCATCGCGCGGACCGCCATGAGGTCGTTGCACGCGAATATCGCCGTCGGCATCTTGTCCTGGGGCAGGCGGAACATCTTCTCCATTATGCCGTAGCCGTTCCAGAGCAGGCCCGTCTGGACGAGGTCCTCGCTGAACTCGAGGCGGTTCTTCTTAAGCCCCGCCTTGTAGCCCTCGAACCTCTCCATGAACGACCCGTGCTCAAGCGTGGCGCCGAGGAAACCGATCTTCTCGTGGCCGAGGTCGGCGAGATACCTTATCATCTCGCCGGCACCCTTCACGTTATCGGTCACTACGGAATCGAGGCCGGAGTTCTCTATGAAATGGTCCACGAGGACTATAGGTATATCTTTTGATTTCAAATTGGATACGAAACTGTGGGACATCTCACCGGCAAGTATGAGGCCGTCGACTTTCCTCTCCTCTATCAGCTTGAACGTTGAAGGGTCGAACATCAGCTTCTCGTCAAGGACCTGGTATATCAGGTTGTAGCCGTGCGCGCGGGCCTCTTCCTCGACCCCGGCAAATACGTATGAATAGAACGTGTTCGAGAATATCGGGTGGTGTTCGCGGGATATTACGAAACCGATATTATCGGTCTTGAGTTTCGATATGCTCCTTGAGCCCTGCTCGGGGCCGGAGACGAAAGTCCCTTTCCCGGGTATCCTGTAGAGCACGCCCTCGTTGACCAGCTCGAATATCGCCTTGCGGACGGTTATCTGGCTTATGCCGTGCTGTTCGCAGAACTCCTTCTCGGAGGAGACGAGCTCTCCCGGCTTCTTCTCGCCGCTCTTTATCTGGTTCTCGATGACCCTCTTGAGCTGCTTGTAAAGCGGGACAGGTGAGTTCTTTTCGACAGAATCTTTCATCTTTCCGTCCTTATTTTTGGTAAAATACGGTTAAAAACGATGGATATATACCTTGGTATACTCGGTTATATTATATACCATAACCCGTCTTTGTCAAGGGATGAAGTTGCGATTATCGGGTAAAATCTACGGCCTTCTCTATATCGTCTATGCTGTTAACGTCCAGCCAGTTCCCGTCGGTGTATATGACATCCACCTTATGGCCGTTTGAGGCGATCTTGTCCAGCAGATTGGTAACGCTGTATTTCAGGAACCCCTTCTCCTTCCTGAGCTGCCCGTAGGCCTCCTCTATCCACTTCTTGCCCTCGAGGTTGGCCTTGAGCATCCCTATCCACTGCCCGTTCACCTTGCGCCGTTTCGGCAGGCCCGGCGCCCTGAGAAGGATGATCCGCGAGCCTGACGACCTGAGATCGTCGGGCTCGGAACACAGTACGTAGTCGCCCTTTACGCCTTTCGCCAGCTTATGCGCGATATTAGAGTCGACCACTATGCTCAGCGGATTTTCGGATTCAAGCAGGTTCCTTATTATATAACGCCGCACTATGACATCACCGTAGGTAATGACGGTATTATCCTTTATACGGCCGAGGACGAGGCCGAGCGAGGCGAGGTCGAGCGACTTCGAATACCCGGGATTCCTTATGATATCTATGCCCTTTATCTTGATCGCCTCCGGCTTGTAGCCCGCGACAACGGTGATATCTTTTATGCCCTGCTCGTTCAGGTCCTCGACGAGCCTCTGCAATATGGGTTTCCCGGAGATGCGTATCATGGCTTTCGGCTTCGACTCGGTGAGCCCGCCCAGTTCCTTTCCGCGGGAAGCGGCAAGGATCAGCGCGTTCGCCTTGCGGCTGAAACGGTTCAGGTATTTCTCCTCCGCCTCGAGCAGCTCCTTCACCCCCTGCAGGCGGAAGACCTCCGAGACCGGCGCTATCCTGTCCTCGAGGCCCGTCACGGCTTCTTCCTTATGTATGATGCCGGCCGCGCCCTGCATCGCGCTTATCGAGCAACGCATCATATGGTTCGCCCAGATAACCGTGCTTATCCTGTTCTTCCTGAACAGGTTTGTCGGCGTGCTGTAGTATGTGGTGGGGACTACGATCAGCGGCAGTCGGCCCGCCCATTCCTTCGCGAAAGCGAAGACCTCGGAAGGGTCGCTCCTCTTGCTGTGTATCAATATCGCGTCCGCTCCGGCGCGCTTATAGGCCTCGGCGCGCTTCAGGGCTTCGCCGAGCCCGAGGCCGGCGATCAGCGCCTCTATGCGCGCGACTATGCGGAAATCCGCGTCCTTCTGGGCATCTTTTCCGGCCTTGATCTTGCCGCAAAATTCGTTTATATCGGCAAGCGCCTGGTCATTGCTGCGGATAAAACTGTTCGTCTTCGGGAAGAGCTTGTCTTCGATGCATACGCCTGCTATGCCGATCTGCTCGAGTTTCCTGACAAGCCTTTGCATGTTGTTGAAGTTGCCGTAACCGGTGTCGCCGTCGAGGAGTATCGGCACCGAGGTCGCGTCGCTCATGAACTCGAGGATATCCAGCACCTGGGTCCAGCTGAGCTCATTGTTGTCCCTGACGCCCATCGACGCCGAGAGGCAGAGCCCGCTCGCCCATATCCCCTCGAACCCGGCTTCCTCGGCTATCTTGGCGCTTATGGCGTTGTGGGCTTCAAGCAGGAACGACAGCTTCGGGTCTTTGAACAAGCTTTTTAAGCGGGTCGTCTTTTTCATGGCGGCGTTCTCTTACGAAATATTTGGTAGCCGTGAGCAGTATCGCTACGGCATTATATCTCTGACAGGTGCGGCTGTATTATAGCACTAATACCAAACTTTATTGAAATAATTCTTCTATTAGAGATACTATTTATAGGGTATGATTTGGCTGAAGTTAAGTGCTATAATGACTCGATCATTGCTGAAAGGAGAAATGGGCTATGATAAATCTTAAGCGTATTATCTGCATTATGTTTATTGCGGTATCTGTCTCTTCCTCCGTCTGTCCGGCAACCCCGGACAGGCCCGAAACTAAACGAACCGAGATGAAGACCATCGGTCTTATAAGCGGTATCAGCTGGACGTCATCCATCGAATATTACCGCATGATGAATGAGCTTGTGATGAAGCGCCTTGGAGGATTACATTCAGCCAAAATAATCATGTATTCTGTCGAATTCGGGGAATTCTCCAGAAGGGAAAGACTTGCCGATAAAGGCGACTGGAAACCGCTTATCGATATTATGGTAGACGCGGCCAGGCGGCTTGAGATCGCGGGCGCGGATTTTATAGTGATATGTTCCAACACTATGCACTCGGCAGTTGATGACATAAAGGCCAATGTCAAGATCCCTGTGATCCATATAAGAGACCTTACAATAAAGAAAGTGAAGGAGCGTGGGATTACCACGGTGGCCGTGCTCGGGACGAAATATACTATGGAGAATCTGTATAATGATACGGATGAGTTGTACGAGAAGTATGGCGTAAAAGTTGTTGTCCCTAATCCTTCTGAGCGCATTTATATCAATAATGTTATATTCGATGAACTCTGCGCCAATAAGATCACCTCTGACTCGCGCGAGGGCTACAAGAAGATCATAAACAGGCTTATTAAAGAAGACGGGGGCCCAGGGCGTGGTCTTGGCCTGTACGGAGATACCGCTTTTGATAAAACAGAGTGACGTAAAAATTCCTGTATTTGACACGATGTCCATACACGTAGAGGGCTCTGTCGATTACGCCCTTGAAGGCATGGAATGAATATTAAAAAGATGAAGTTGTACCGTCACCCCGATAGAATATTCAGCGAACTCGGCGCGCTTGGATATAAAGATGGCATGCCTCTCAAGCCGGAAGAAGTGGCGCGCTTTGACCAGTATCATTACTTCGGAACAGATGCCGTAGATGATGCTATAAACGCTCTCAAGGTTGATCACGGGAAAAATATCATAGAGATAGGGTCAGGCATAGGCGGCCCGGCCAGATATCTTGCGATGAAGACAGGTTGTCATGTAACTGCCGTCGAGATACAGCCGGACCTTAATGATATAGCGGTTTCTCTGACGGCGCGTTGCGGTTTGTCGGATCTTGTCAGCCATATACCTTGCGACATCCTAAGGCTTCCGGATAAGTACAGCGGTTTTGATTGTATCGTAAGCTGGTTATCGTTTCTGCATATACCTGACCGACGCGATCTTTTTAAGAAGTGCTACGATATTCTGAAGCCGGGCGGCCAGATACTAATAGAGGACTTTTATAAGCGCGGCGAGTTTAGTGAAGAGGAACTGAAAGTGCTTTCGGAGGATACTTATTGTACATATCTCCCGGATGCCGGGGAGTACAAAGAACAACTTGCCGTAGGAGGCTTCAGCGATATAGAACTTACGGATAAGACCGATTCCTGGAGGGAATACGTGAAGAGCCGCAGGGAAAAATTCATCAAGGACCGTGAGCGTAATATAAGGATACACAATTTAAGCGTTATTAACGATCTGGAAGATTTTTACACAAAGATGTCGCGGCTCTTTATGGGAACTAACGTCGGCGGACTCAGGATCATTGCCAAAAAATCCGGCTAATGGTTGCCGCCTGACGCTTCGAATTGGTAGCC
>JAGONY010000022.1 GCA_017992785.1 Candidatus Omnitrophota bacterium
CGCTCGCGGCGTCATTCCAGGAGAAGGGCTACAGGATCGTGTCGGGCGGCACCGATAACCACCTCTTCTCGATAGACCTGAACAGCAAGGGCCTCAACGGCAAGGACGCGCAGGAGGCGCTCGACAGGGCAAGGATAACCGTCAATAAGAACACGATACCCTATGACCCGAACCCCCCGATGAAACCGAGCGGGATAAGGATTGGCGTCCCTGCGGTAACTACCCGCGGGATGAAAGAAAAGGATATGGAGGAGATCGCGTCGCTCATGGACGAGGTCCTGGGCAATATAACGGACACGGCGGCCGCGAAACGGGTCGGTGAAAAGGTCGGCTCGCTGGTGAAAAAGTTCCCGCTTTACGCCGGCCTTCTGGGGGAGGCGTGATATGGTAAAAAAGCCGTCCTTAAAGAAGAAGCGCCCGGAATGGGACGAGTATTTCATGGGAATCGCGGAGCTGATATCCGAGCGCTCGACATGCCTCAGGAGGTCGGTCGGCGCGCTTATAGTCAAGAATCGCAGGATACTGACGACGGGGTACAACGGAACGCCGAGCGGCATCGCTCACTGCGAGGAGACGGGCTGCCTCCGCGACAAACTGAAGGTCCCATCCGGAGAGCGCCATGAGCTATGCCGCGGGCTCCACGCGGAACAGAACGCGATAATACAGGCGGCGCTCTACGGCGTCGACATACACGCCGGCACGCTCTACTGCACTAACCAGCCGTGTTCTATATGCGCCAAGATGCTCATCAACGCCGGCATTAAGGAGGTCGTCATCGGCTCGGGGTATCCGGACGAGATGGCGATGAAGTTCTTCGAAGAGTCCGGCATAACCGTAAGGACCGAACCGGTAAAGGGGAAGAGATGAAATGCCCTTTCTGCGGCACGAT
Source organism: Candidatus Omnitrophota bacterium (assembly GCA_017992785.1). GTDB lineage: Bacteria > Omnitrophota > Gorgyraeia > Pluralincolimonadales > Pluralincolimonadaceae > UBA6215. The sequence continues at coordinate 890 of JAGONY010000022.1, forward strand.
AGAGGATAAGGTGATCGACTCGCGCATATCAGCCGAAGGCGACACGATAAGGCGCCGCCGCGAATGCCTTAAATGCCAGAAGAGGTTCACCACTTACGAGCGCCTCGAAGAACACCAGATGATGGTCATCAAGAAGGACGGCAGGCGCGAGCCGTTCGACAGGAAGAAGCTCCTCTCCGGCATAGTCAAGGCATGCGAAAAGCGGCCGGTCCCGACGGACAAGATCGAAGGCATGGTCGACGAGGTCGAGCGCCTCATACAGCGCAATTACGAGAAAGAAGTATCCTCGACGACGATCGGCGAGTTCGTAATGAAGCAGCTGCACGACCTCGATGAGGTCGCATACGTCAGGTTCGCATCCGTATACAGGCAGTTCAAGGACATCAACCAGTTCATGAAGGAGTTGTCCGGCCTGCTCAAAGAAGGACAGAAACCGGACGATAAGAGCAGGTATTGAAAGAAGCGTTATACTGGGAAAAGATATCCGGCGCGGCTGTGCCGGCGGTGCATTGCCTCCTCTGCCCGCATGAATGTAAAATAGCGGATGGCGCGGAAGGGATCTGCGGCGCGCGCCAAAATAACGGCGGCAAACTCTACTCCCTAATATACGGCGAGACGACGTCCGTCGCGCTCGATCCAATTGAAAAGAAACCCCTCTACCATTTCCACCCCGGCGAGTATATCCTGTCCCTCGGCACGAAAGGATGCAATTTCAAGTGCCCGTTCTGCCAGAACTGGTCGATATCGCAGGATGGCGGCGCCCCGACAGAGAAGATAACCCCGTCGTGTGCCGTCGCGAAAGCGAAGGAGCTCGGTTCGTTCGGCATTGCGTATACGTACAATGAGCCGTTCATCTGGTATGAGTTCGTCCTCGATACCGCGAAGCTCGCGAAGAAATCCGGCCTCGAGAACGTGCTCGTGACCAACGGCTTCGTGAACCCCGGCCCGCTAAGGGAGATGCTCCCGCTCATCGGCGCGATGAACATAGATTTGAAGTCGATAGACCCGGGATTCTACGTCAAATACTGCAAAGGAAGCCTTGAGCCGGTGCTGAGCACCATAAAAACATCAGCGAAGTCATGCCACGTCGAGATAACGAACCTCGTCATAACGGGCCTGAACGACACTGATGAGGATTTCAGGAAACTGTCCGATTGGGTATGCGATAACGCCGGGCCCGACACTCCGCTGCATTTCTCGAGGTATTTTCCGTGCTATCAGATGGAAAATCCGCCGACGCCTAAAGAGGCGCTCGAGCGCGCACGTGCGATCGCCTCGAAGCGGCTGAAATACGTGCATCTCGGCAACGTTTAGCCCCTTGACATGACGGAGATATTCTGGTATATTTTTACCAAGAAGACAAAGGCGTCTACCTAGTACTAGCGACAAAGGTGACGCCTTTTTCTTTTTCTCATAGATCTATAAAAAAGGAGCCGTCAAATGTCCAGCAAAAAAATCGAAGATTTTATGTCCAAAGTCGTCGCAAGGGACCCCAACCAGCCCGAATTCCACCAGGCGGTCCAGGAGGTCATCGAATCCGTCGCCGATTATATCGACGATAACCCGAAATACCAGGAAGAGAAGATCCTCGAGAGGATGGTGGAGCCCGAAAGGGTCATCATGTTCAGGGTCCCCTGGACGGACGACAAGGGCAACATCCACATCAACCGCGGTTTCCGCATCCAGATGAACAGCGCTATCGGCCCTTACAAGGGCGGCCTGCGTTTCCACCCGAGCGTGAACCTCAGCATACTGAAATTCCTCGCGTTCGAGCAGGTATTCAAGAACGCGCTAACGACGCTGCCGATGGGCGGCGGCAAGGGCGGCTCGGACTTCGACCCGAAGGGCAAGTCGGACGGCGAAGTCATGAGGTTCTGCCAGAGCTTCATGATCGAGCTCGAGAGGCATATCGGGCCGGATACGGACGTCCCGGCGGGCGATATCGGCGTCGGCGGCCGCGAAATAGGTTTCCTGTTCGGCCAGTATAAGAGGTTGCGCAACGAGTTCACAGGGGTGCTGACCGGGAAGGGACTGAAATGGGGCGGAAGCCTCATAAGGCCGGAAGCGACCGGTTACGGATGCGTCTATTTCGTCGAGGAGATGCTCAAGACCAGGGGCGAGAGCCTTAAGGGCAAGGTCTGCGCGGTATCAGGCGCGGGCAACGTCGCCCAGTACACGGCCGAGAAGCTCATCGATCTCGGAGCGAAGGTCGTGACGCTCTCCGACTCGAACGGGTTCATATATGACGAAGGCGGCATTGACAAGAAGGAGCTCGGTTGCGTATTGGAGCTCAAGAACGTCCGCCGCGGCAGGATCAGGGATTGCTCGAAAGAGTTCAAGTGCAAATATTACGAGAACCAGCGCCCGTGGGGCGTGAAATGCGACGTGGCTTTCCCGAGCGCAACGCAGAACGAGATTAGCGGGGAAGACGCGAAGATGCTCGTCAAGAACGGATGCATCGCCGTAGGCGAAGGCGCGAATATGCCGACGGCGCCCGAAGGCATCAAGGTATTCCAGAAGGCGAAGATCCTCTACGCCCCCGGAAAGGCCTCAAATGCCGGCGGAGTCGCGACGTCGGGGCTCGAGATGTCGCAGAACAGCATGAGGCTCTCATGGACGCGCAAGGAAGTCGACGAGAGGCTCCACGACATAATGATAGCTATACACGAACAGTGCGTGAAATACGGCAAGGAAGGAAATTCCGTAAATTACGTGAAGGGCGCGAATATCGCCGGCTTCGTGAAGGTAGCGGACGCAATGATAGACCAGGGCCTGGTCTGACAACGTGTTATGAAGATCAAGATACCTTACGGTAAAACCCAGATAGACGTTTCGGTCCCCGATAGGAACCTCCTCGGGATCCTTCACCCGAAACGCGCCCATGTCAAAAAAAGCGAGACGCGGATAATCAGGGACGCGGTGCTCAACCCCATGGGATGCTCGCGCCTGAAGGACATCGTCTCGCCGGGCGACACCGTCGCGATCGTCGTCCCGGACCTCGCGCGCGTATGCCCGAGGAAGCTCATATTGCCTATCGTCCTCGAGGAGCTCGCGAGGGGAGGGGTGAAGGACAAGAGCGTCACGATATTCATGGCCGTCGGCATGCTTACCCCGCCCGCAAAAGACGACCTCGTGGCCGCCTTCGGCAAGGAGATAGTCAGGCGCATAAAGATAAAAGTGCACGACCCGTCGGACCCGGCGAAACTCACGCATCTCGGGTATGTGGCCAACGGCGTGCCGGCCGTAGTGAACAAGGAACTCCTCTATAACGACCACGTCATATCCATAGGAGTGATAGAGCCGCACCTGCACGCGGGTTTCTCCGGCGGCCCCGAGACCTTAAGCATCGGGATGGCCGGCGAGGAGACGATAAAGTTCACGCATTCCCCGAAATTCATCGATAAGCCCGGCGCGAAGCCCGGCGTCATAAAGGGCAACCCGTTCCACCGCTGGATCATGGAAGTCGCCTGCATAGCGAAGCTGAAATTCATAATAAACGTGATGAACGATGAGCCCGGACGCACCGTATTCGCGACGGCCGGAGAGCCGCAGCTCGCGTTCTACAAGGGCATCGAGCACGCGATGCTATATTACAGGGTGAAGGTCGACGAGCCCGCCGATATCGTGATCTGCGGCGTCGGCTGGCCGAAGGACGTCAATATCTACCAGGCGTCGCGCGCGCTGACATACCTGACCAACACGCAGAAACCGGTCATCAGCAGGGGCGGCCTCATACTTATACCCGCGACGTGCGAGGACGGCATAGGCAGGGGCCTCGGCGAAAAGAGGTTTTACGGGGCGATGATGAAGTCGAAGAGCGCCGAGGAGATCGTCCTGAAGATGAAAGGGAAGAACTGCCTCGCCGGCGAGCAGAGGGCGTACGCGGTCGCGAAGTCCCTGATGTTCGCCGATTGCGCGATGGTCGGGACAAAGTTCCCCGGGCTTGTCAGGAACATGAAGATGATCCCGTTCAAGGACATGGACGAAGCGCTCAAATACGCGTTCGCCACCCGCGGCAGGGACGCTAAGATCTATATCGTCCCGCACGCGCTTGTGACACTGCCAGTATCGAAATGACATTATCGGATAAAGAGCTCAAAAAGGCCGTCAAAGGCGACGTCCTTTCGGACGAACTTACCCGCCAGATTTATTCCTTCGGCGCTTCCATCTACAAGATAAAGCCAAAATGCGTCGTCTTCCCGAAAGACAAGCATGACGTCAGCGAGACGCTTAAGTTCGCGCACCGGAATAATATCCCGGTCACTGCGCGCGGCGCGTGCACGAGCCTTGCAGGGCAGGCCGTCGGCAGCGGGATAATAATAGATTTCACGAAATACCTCAACAGGATAGTCGATTACAGCGGCGGCGATTCGGTGATCGTCCAGCCGGGCGTCGTATACGGCAGCCTCAATAAATACCTCGCAAAATACGGGATGTTCTTCCCTCCCGACCCGTCTAGCGGCGATTACTGCACTATAGGCGGCATGATAGCCGGTAATTCCGGCGGCCCGCATTCCGTAAAATACGGCAGCGTTTCGGACTGGTGCGATGAGCTCGAGGTCGTCATGTCCGACGGAAGTATAGTCCGGCTCGGCCCGGATCCAAGCATAGAGCCGATATCAGCGGCGCTCTCCGACCTCTTCAGGGAGAACGCCCGGAACATAGAGAAATACGCCCCTAAGGTCAGGAGGACTTCGAGCGGGTATAATGTCGCCGGGGCAGCAGGCCGCGGCACTCCGGACCTCGTGAAACTGATAATAGGTTCCGAGGGTACTCTCGCCGTCGTTACCGAAGCGAAGCTGCGGCTCGCGCCGCTGCCCAAGAGCAGCGCGTCGGTCATGATAATACTCAAGGAAATATCGGAACTCGCCGATGCGATATCAGGCCTGCAACCCGCGCAGCCCTCGGCGATCGAGTTCATGGACGAGTCGTTCATAAAACTCGCGAGGGAGGCGGAACCTTCCGTGAAACCAATGCTGCCCAAGGGCGCCAAGGGCGCGCTGCTTGCAGACCTTGAGGGCGCGGACGACGCGGATATCGACCTGCGCATTTCTATGATAAAGAACGCGGCTGCGGTCGCTAAAGAGCCAGATGAACGCGACCGGCTCTGGGCCTTGAGGCGCGCGGCGGTCCCGATAATGAACAGGGTGAAAGGCAAAAAGCGCCCCATACCCTTCATCGAGGACGCGATAGTCCCCCCGGAGAACCTCGACGAGTTCGTGATGGGCGCCTACGCGATATTCGGGCATTACGGTGTCGAAGCGTGCGTCTACGGGCATGCCGGCGACGGCAATATGCACATCCGTCCGCTGATGGACATGAAGGACAAGGCCGACCTTGTCAAGATGGACAACATGGCCGACGATTTTTACAGGATGGTAATATCCATCGGGGGCTCGATATCGGCGGAGCACGGCGACGGCATATTGAGGGCGCCTTACGTGAAGAAGCAATTCGGCCCGCTTTACCAGATGTTCCGCGCCATAAAAGATATATTCGACCCGAAGGGGATATTGAACCCCGGCAAGAAGATAGGCAAGGAAGAGAAGGTAGCGCACGACCTCGTATACGACGCCGGCACGAAATACGTTGTTACAGGCACGGTGTTCGATTCGGAAGCCGTCAGGGAAGAGGTCGAGAGATGCCATGCGTGCGGCCTCTGCAGGAACACCTGCCCGGTGAATGCCGTCCTGCCGCAGGAGTTCGCGTCCCCGCGCGCGAAGGCCGCGGTCATAAAAGGCATAATGACCGGGGAGCTCGACGCGAAACTGCTGAAGGACCCCGCGATAAAGGGCCTGCTCGACCTTTGCATCAACTGCAGGTCATGCCGCGTCGAATGCCCGACCGGCGCCGACATGTCGCAGGTATGCTCGATGGCGAAAGAGATATACGTAAAGGAATGGGGAGTAGGATTTTCGCAATCAGCGCTCGAGAAGGTGCGCCTGCTATGCTCGATACCGGCGAAGATGCCGGGCCTCGCTAAGATACTGTTTGGTTCGGCCCCGGGAAAGTTCCTGTCGGAGCTCATGTTCGGCCTGGACAGCAGGAGGTCGCTTCCCGTCCCGTCGGGGCGCGCCCCGACGGTAAAGGACGGCGGCGGGCGCGCGGCAAGGAAAGCCGTATATTTCACGGGATGTTATGTAGACCTCTTCAATGCCGAAAGCGAAGGCGCCGCGGTAATAAAGGCCCTGCAGAAGAACAACGTATCGGTAATCCTTGCCGGGCAGAGATGCTGCGGCATGCCCGGAATATCGTCGGGGAATACAGCGGGGACAAAAAAGGAGATATCCGCGAATATCAGGGAGCTTTACGAGAAGGTAAAGGCCGGTTACGATATCATAACGAGCTGCCCGAGTTGCGGCCTCGCGCTGAAGGAGGATTACCCGAGGTTATTGTCCACGCCCGAGGCGGTCCTCGTATCCCAGAACACGTATGATATACACGAATACTTCTGGATCCTGCTTAACGAAGGCGGGATGAACACTAACTTCAAGTCATCTAACAAAACCGTCGTCTTCCATACGCCGTGCCATCTCAAGGCGCAGGAGATCGGCGAGCTCCAGGAATCGCTGGTCCAGCTCATACCGGGCATATCGATAATAAAAATGGACGACTCATGCTGCGGCATGGCGGGGACGTTCGGCCTCAAGAACGAGAATTACGACCTGTCGGCGTCTATAGGCAGGAAGCTATTTGACGGGATAAAGTCGTCCGGCGCCGATTACGTCGTTACGTCGTGCGGTTCATGCAAGACACAGATAGCCCAATTCACGTCCGCGAAGATCGTCCATCCTGTCGAGCTGCTATCCGAGTATTATTTTTAATACCGCTTCCGCGGCGCGCCTGCTTGCGCCGGGCCCGCCGAGCTTGTTCTTTATGGCGGCGAGATGGGTCTTCAGGCCTTCACTGCGGGCGGGGGACCGGAGTATGGAGACCGCTTCGTTCGCTATCGCGGAAGGGCTTATACGGAAACCGACGAACTCCGGGACTATCCTGCTCCCGGCGACAATGTTCACGAGCCCGATATGCGGTATCCTCACGAGCAGTTTGCCGAACAGCCAGGTCAGCAACGACACCCTGTAGATTATGACCATGGGTTTTTCGAGTATCGTCGTCTCGAGCGTTGCCGTGCCCGACGCGACGAGCACGAGGTCCGCCGCGTTCACGCAATCGTAGGCCTCATCCTCGATGAGTTCCGGCCTGAAACCCTCCATTCCGAGGGTCTCCTCGTAGAGGTTGGCATCCATGCCGCCGGGTTTCGCGACCATGAATTGCACGTTGTTGCCGAGTTTTTCACCGATGAGCTCCGCGGCCTCGGCCATTAACGGCAGGTTCTTCTCGACCTCTGTGCGGCGTGAGCCGGGAAGCAATGCCACGGTCTTCTTTGAGGCGTCGAGGCCGTGCCGCTGGAGGAACTCAGCCCTCGAGGATGAAGTTACCACCGAATCGAGAAGGGGATGCCCGACGAATTCCGCGTCCACGCCGTATTTGGCGTAAAAATCCTTCTCGAAACCGAGTATGACCAGCATCTTGTCAACATATCTCCTTACATCCCTGACGCGGCCCTTTCTCCAGGCCCATATCTGCGGGCTTATGTAATAGGCCACGGGGATGCCGCGCTTTTTTGCCTCTCGCGCGAAGCGCAGGTTGAATTCAGGGTAATCTATCAGCACGACGCAATCGGGTTTTTCGGCGTCAAGCTTGCCGGCGAGCAGGCGAAAAGCGCTTTTGAACTTCTCTAAACTGGCAATGACCTCGCCGAGGCCTATGACCGAGAGCTCGCTGATATCCTGGAATGAGCGGAGCCCTGCCCCGGCCATCAGCGGCCCGCCCATGCCGATGAACGCGGTATCCGGGGAGATCCTCTTTATCTCGGATATGAGGCTGGAGCCGTGGAGGTCGCCTGAGGCCTCGCCGGCGACGATGAATATCTTCTTAGGCATTTGTCTTCAAGTTCTCTTTTATGGCGTCTTCTATCTGCAGGGCTGTTTTCAGGGCGTCGAGGCCTTCCTCGCCGGAGACGAGCGGACGCTCGCCGGTCTTCAGGCACGAGATGAACGCCTCGAGCTCTTTCTTCAGCGGTTCCTCTTTTTTGATATTTATCAGCTTTCCCGTTATCCTGTTGTTTATCTTGCGGTAGATGACCGACTCCTGTTTGATATAATCGAGCGATATGTAACAGTCGTCCTTGAAGAGCCGTATCTTGCGCATCTCCTTGTCGGTCACACGGCTCGCGGTCAGGTTCGCGACGGCGCCATTCTTGAATCGTATCCTGACGTTCGCGAGGTCCTCATGGCCCGTCAGGATATTCACGCCTACCGCGTCTATCGACGCGATCTCCGACTTGACGAGAGCGAGTATGATGTCTATATCGTGTATCATGAGGTCGAGCACTACACCGACGTCGAGCGCGCGTTTCTTGAACGGCCCGAGGCGGTGGCATTCTATGAAGCGGACATTTCCGGGGATCTCGTCGAGCGCGCGGACCGCCGCGTTGAACCTCTCGATGTGCCCTACCTGTATGGTCAGGCCCTTTTCTTTAGCGATGGCGAGCAGGTCCTCGGCCTCGCCGACGAACTTCGTCATCGGCTTCTCTATCAGCACGGATATGCCGTTCTGGAGGCAGTCCTTCGCGACATGGTAATGGAAATCCGTAGGGACAACGACTGACGCGCAGTTAACCACGCCGAACATCTCCTTGTAATCCGAGAATGCCGTCGTTTTGTATTTGCGGGCGAACTCCTTCGCGCGTTTCGCGTCCGTATCGCATATGCCCGCCAGCTCCACGCCGTCCATATCCGCGTATATGCGCGCGTGGTGCTGCCCGAGATGCCCGACCCCTATGACCCCGACTTTTATCCTGTCCATATTTACCGTTATTTTATCAATTTGCGCCGGCATTAACAATATAAATCCATGATCGTTAAGAATTCCCCAAAAATAGCATTTTAATTATCTTGACACAGGGCCGTAATAGGGTATAATATGCACACGTGAACAAAATGAAGAAGAGACCGACAATCGTAGATGTAGCAAAAGGCGCCGGGGTGACGCATTCGACGGTTTCCAGGGTCATTAATAATAACCCTGCTATCAGCCAGGAGACCAAGACGAAAGTGCTCCAGGTCATAAGCGAGATGAGATACCAGCCGAACCTGATCGCCCGCAGCCTTGTAAGGAAGAAGACGCGCTCCTTCGCGATAATAGCGCCCGACCTCCACCCGCATGTCCTGCCCATATTGAAAGGCATCACCGATACCTGCAGGAGGAACAATTACGCGCTGATGCTCTTCTCGACCGATTATTGGGCCGATGAGGGGCTCTCGTGTAGCGATATAGTCAGGAACTGGCTCGTTGACGGAGTTATAATCTATAACGTCGCGTACCATAAGGACATTCCCGATAACGTAAAAGAGCTGCAGAAAGAGGGCGTGCCGCTGGTCTTTATCGATAAGTACCTCGGGACCAAGAAAGTGAACAATATCAGCCTCGACAACGACGACGCTATGCAGCAGGCGGTCGGCCACCTTGTCAACCTCGGGCATAAAAAAATAGGAATGATGAACGGCGGGCTCATGTCCGTTGACGGGATAGGCCGTTCAGAGGGTTATAAGAACGCCCTGAAGAAGTTCGGGCTCGAGTATGAAGAGAATTTCACCGGGAACGCGGATTTCTTCTTCCATGAAGCGTACGAAGAGATGAAGAGGATACTGTGTTTCCCGTCAAAACCGGACGCGATGATCTGCGCCAACGACGAGATGGCGGCCGGTGTCATAAAAGCGGCGCAGGACAAGGGCCTGAGGATCCCTCAGGATATAGCGGTTATGGGCTTCGACGACTGGGAGGGCGCAAAGTTCCTGAAGCCGTCACTTACGACATTAAGGTTCCCTCTCGAGGACATCGGAGGCAAGGCGATAGACATGATGCTCAACCTCATAGAGGACCCCAAGAGGCCGATAGAGGAAGTCGCGCTTCGCGCGAGGCTTATAGTGCGCGAATCAACGGAAAAATGATATTTTTTTGCCCATCAATGCACACGTGGGCATAAACCAGAGAAAGGAGGGTGCAGTATGAAGAACGTGTTTGTAGCAGTATTGGTAGCAGCAGTAGCTTTAACCGTAGCGCCGTCGGATGCTTTTGCCAACCTGTTGACCAACGGGGACTTTGAAAGCGGCACTATGGGTTACTACGGGGATGCGGCGACCGTCATCGACGGTTGGACAAGGTGGGGCAGCAGCGGTTGGTATCACAATGATTACAACCATACCTCGGGCGGCGCGAGAGGCGTAAAGTCATGGTCTGACGACACAGGTACCTACCAGGACTTTGACGTCACATCCGGTACCCAGTATAACCTGAGCGGTTTTGCTTACGCCCCTTCAGCCGACGCTCCTGTCGGTTGGGACGGTATCTTCAAGGTCGAATGGTTCAACGCGGACACGAAACTTTCCGAGAACGAGATCGGGCGGTTCGTCAGCGGGACGGACGCGGTCGATGCATGGAAGTCGCTGTCAGGGACGTTCGTTGCCCCGACCGACGCAAACAAGGGCCGCATAGTCCTTAACCTTGCCGACGCTAACGGCGCGACGCCGAACGGCGGCTCCATCGGCTGGGATGACATGGATGCGCAGGCCGTGCCGGAACCCGCGAGCCTGTTACTTCTCGGCTCCGGATTGGCGGGATTGATAGGGATAAGGAAAAAGACAACCAGGTAATTTCGCAGGATCTTCCTTCTAACCCGAGGAAGAACGGGGCAAGGGCTCCGAGAGCATACCCGGATAGTAAGCTCAAAGGCCTTTGCCCCGCACCCGAAAGATTTTAACTTCCTCACACCCCCAACGATCGAGGAAGAGGGACGGGAGACGGTTCTCCCGTCCCTATTTAAAAAAGAAAGGCACCGATGAAAAGATATTATCTGTTTTTGATAGCGATTTCGATGGGTATCGCGGCCCCGGCAGTCGCCGCGGAAAGCCCGATACCGAACGCGAGTTTCGAGGAGCCGTCCGGCGCCGCGGGCGGGGAGCCCGCCGGATGGTGGTCCTGGAACGGCGATTACAACGGAGTTACGTCCGACGCCGCGAAGACAGGCGCGCAGTCGATATACGTAAGCTCTGAGGCGAAGCCGGAGTGCGCGAGCGGCATATTGTACAACTTCAAGCCGGTTACGGCCGGCAAGACCTATTCGTTCTCGTGCTATGTCCGTAATTCCTCCAAGGACCCGATCAGCGGCGGCGCGTACGGGCAGGTTAGCTTAGAATGGCGCAAGGGCGACAAGGAGATAGACGGCACACGCACCTGGGGCGAGACATGGGGCCCGGAGCTTTCGGACTCGGACTGGAAGCTCGTAAATGTGTCCGGAACGGCTCCCGACGGCGCCGACTCATGCAACCTGGTCATACAGTTCTTCAATAAGGACGGCAAAGGGACTTTTTACGCCGATGACGCCGTAATATCGGAAAAATAGCCCCGAATACACTGCCGCATTACCTTTGACACTCCCGGGCAGGTGTGGTAAGATTTACAGCTATGAAGCTCTACCTTCGGCTGCTTGAATTCGTAAAACCGCACCTGCCGACGCTCGTTTTCGCAAACCTATGCATGATAATAAACAGCGTCGTTTTCGGTGTCGTCTCGACGTCCGTGGTCATACCGGTCGTCAATAACGTCCTGCGCAACGCCCCGATGAGCATTCCCGAGAAGATGCCGCAGGCCGTCAAAGCCCTCATGGTAAAGCTCAACGCTGTCCCGCAGAACAACCTGTTTACCGGGATAATAATAGGCGTCATCGTCGCGTTCTTCTTCAGGGGGCTCTTCACGTTCCTGCAGTCATACCTGATGACCGACGTCAGCACGAGGGTCCTTACCGACCTCAGGCGCGCCGTTTATGACAAACTCCTCGAGTTTTCCCTCGATTTTTACAGTAAGGCCCATACCGGAGTGCTTGTATCGAGGATAACCTACGACACCAGCATTATCCAGAATTCGATAACGGAAGGCATAACCGACCTCATATACCAGAGCTCGCAGGTCATCGTCTACATATTCATGATATTTTTCCTGCGCGAGATGTATGACATCCAGTGGTCGCTGCTCATCCTCGGTTTCGTCGTGCTGCCGCTCATAATGTTCCCGATAATCCGCGTCGGAAAGAAGCTCAGGAAGATCTCGAAGCAGACGCAGGAGCAGATGGGTTTTGTGACGACCACGCTCGTAGAGACGATAAGCGGCATGCGTATCGTAAAGGCGTTCTCGATGGAAGATTCGGAGCGCAGGAAGTTCTCGTCCCAGAACACGGGCCTGTACAAGATGTTCATGAGGTCCGCGAAGAGGGAGAAGCTGCTCGACTGGGCGATAGAGTTCATAGGTATAGCGTGCGGGTCGTTCGTGCTCTGGCTCGGCGGCAGAAAGATAATAATGGACTCCGCGGACCCGGCCGGTTTTATAGCGTTCATGGTCGCGGTATTCCTTCTCGCGAGGCCGCTGAGCCGCCTCGGTAAGGTGAATTCAATCAACCAGAAGGCGCTCGCGGCGGCGGAGAGGATATATGAGATACTCGACGCGACATCAAGCGTCCGCGAAAAGCCGGATGCCGTGGCGCTCGGGGCTTTCAGGGACAGGATAAGGTTCGATAACGTCTCGTTCTCCTACGGCAGCGAGACCGTGCTCGACGGAATAAATATCGAAGCCAGGAAAGGCGAGATAATCGCGATAGTCGGCCCGAGCGGAAGCGGAAAATCGACCATTGTCAACCTTGTCCCGCGCTTCTACGACGCCGGAAAGGGCAACATAACCATTGACAACACAGGGATTAAGGACGCGGCGATCGCATCACTGCGCGCGCAGATAGCGATAGTCACGCAGGAGACGATACTCTTCCACGATACGATAAA
>JAGONY010000023.1 GCA_017992785.1 Candidatus Omnitrophota bacterium
AAAGGGCTGTCTCCCTGGGTTCGGGAAAAGCGATACTCCAGGCGCTGTTGGGCAAGGGATATAACGCGGTGCCGCTCGAGGTTTGGCTTCCGACGAGGCAGGAGCTCAAGTCGGCGGGCATGGACGTCGCTTTCCTCGCGCTGCACGGCACTTTCGGGGAGGACGGCCAGATACAGGCGATACTCGAGCAGATGAAGATCCCTTATACGGGCTCAAAGGTGAACGCGAGCCGTTACGGCATGGACAAGATAGCCTCCAGGAAGCTCTTCAGGAAGGCGAGGATCAGGATACCGGAATGCCACGTGATAAAGAACGGGACGCGCCCGCGCAAGAAGTTGAAGACCCCGCTCGTCGTAAAGCCGTCGGCGCAGGGTTCCTCCGTCGGAGTATCTATAATAGACAGCCTCGAGGAGCTCGAGAGCGCGATAAACGGCGCGTTCATGTTCGGGGACAGGGTCCTGCTCGAACAGTTCGTGCCGGGGAAAGAGCTTACCGTCGGGATACTCGGCGGGAAACCCCTTCCGGTCATACAGGTAGTGCCGAAGAGGCGCTATTACGACGAGGTCGCGAAATATACGGCCGGGATGACCGAATACCTGTGCCCGGCGCCGATTTCGGAAAAAGAAGCGAAACTCGCGCAGGAGGCGGGGGCCAAGGCCCACAGGGCTTTGGGCTGCGCCGGCTATTCGAGGGTCGACATGATACTGGGAGAGGACGGAAAGGTGACCGTCCTCGAGGTCAATACGATACCGGGGATGACGCAGCTGAGCCTTTTGCCGAAGGCGGCGAAGGCGGCCGGCATAGAGTTCCCGGAATTGTGCGAAATGATGCTCGAATCGGCATTCATATAATATGGCAAGGAAAAGAAAGAACGCAAACGGTTCGGCGAAACAGCTGAACGAATTCATCAGGAAGAACAAGGTGGCCATCGCCGCGTCCGTGATCATCGTGCTGGTTGTCGCCGCCGCAGGGTTCTGGATGACGGACTTCTTCTGCACGTCGCCGTGCTTCTCGGTCGATAAGATAGAGGTCGTAAAACCGGGCAGGGAGGGCGCGTACCGGCTGCAGAAGGAATATTTCCGCCTCGAATACCCCGTCAACATATTCACCGCCGATCCGGCGGCGCTCTCGAGAAAGATAAAAGATAAACACCCCGAATACCAGATCGTCGTTATAACGAAATTCCTCCCGGACAGGATCGCCGCTACGATAAAAGACAGGGCGGCTGCGGCCAGGATAAAAGTCGCGAAGGTCCTGCCGATAGATTTCGAAGGCGTTGTCGTATCCGACTCGGGCAGCATGGAATCCCTGCCCCTGATCACCGGCCTCGAGTCGCAGCTCGCTAACCCGAAACCGGGCACGAAGGTCAAGTCGAAGAGGCTTGCGTCCGCGCTGAATATCTTAAAACAGGTATACTCGAGGGATGAATTCAGGAAGTTGTTCGTTGAGACGGTTGACGTCACATATCCCGATAAAGCGTCGTTCATAATGGACGGCATGGATATTACCGTCGGAAGCGGAGATATCGAGGGGAAGCTGGACCTGCTGGCAAGCCTAATCACGGACCCGAAACTCGATAAGGCGAAGGTGGATTCCATCGACCTGAGGTTCACCGACCCGGTAGTGAAGTTCAAACCGGAGAAGAAATGAAGAAGAAGACCCTCGCGGGGCTCGACATCAGCGAAGACCTCGTGACATGCTCAATATGTTCCAGAGACGACAAGGCGGGCACCTCGATACTCGGTATAGGTACCGCGCCGGCCAGGGGCATCGATAACGGCACTATCACCGACCTGAGCGAGGCCTCGCAATCGGTCGCGGAAGCGGTTGAGAAGGCGGAATCCGCCGCTAAAGTAAAGGTCCTCGCGCTTGTGGCGAGCTGCGACGGAGCGAGCTTAAGGACATACGATACGAAGGGCAGCATAACCGTCGCGGAGAAGGAGAACGAGATCGGCCGCCGCGAGATAGAGCGCGTAACCGAAGCGGCCAGGACGATAGCCCTGCCTTTCGACAGGGAGATAGTCCATTCCATAACGCGCGGTTTTATACTCGACGGCCAGGAAGGGATAAAGGATCCTTCGGGAATGTTCGGCACGAGGCTCGAGGCGGATATGGAATATGTGACGGCCCTCATGACGAACCTGCATAACCTGAGGCGGACAATAAACACCGCCGGGTTCGAGATACAGGATATAGTCCTTTCGGGCGTCGCCTCCGGCAACGTCCTGCTCGAGGACCTCGACAAGGACCTCGGCGCGATACTTATATATATCTCTTATTCGGCGACGCATATAGTCGTGTATAATTCCGGCGAGATAAAGTCCATAGAGGTCGTGCCTTTCGGCGGAGGGGAGATCATCCGAGCGGTCGCGGACGCGTTCAAGATCCCGCGGGACCATGCCGAGCAGGTCATCAGGAAGGAGGCCGGCCTCGACGAGGAGCCGCCCGCCGAGGATGACGGAATAACGCTGAGGATAGGCGGTTCGGCAAGGACGATATCGAGGAAGTCCCTGCGCGACACCGTTAAGCCGGCGGCGGAAGAGCTCATAAGCAGGGCTGCGGCGGCGATCAAGGGCATGCGCTCATCAAAGGAGGCGGCGACCGGATGCGTGGTCGCGGGAGTCCTCGCGGATACCGGAGGTTTCCTCGAGATGTTCGAGCTTTCGCTGAGCATGCCGGTAAAGATGGGCCTCGTAAAGGGCGTCTCGGGAGACGGGCTCAACATGATGGAGCCCGGGAAGATAGTATCGCTCGGGCTTGTGAAATACTGGGCGGTTGAGGGCGCGAAGAAGAAGGGTTCCAGGAAGTTCTTCGCGAATACCCCGCTCGGCAGGATATTGGACCGCATACAGCAGATATTCAGCGAGTATTTTTAATGATAGCCGATAACCTTAACAGGGTCAGGGACCGCATACGCAAGGCCGCCGAGAAGATCGGCAGGAACGACAGGGATATCACCCTCGTGTGCGTCACGAAGGCCGTAGGCGTCGCGCAGATTGAAGAGGCGCTCGCCGCCGGTATCTCCGATATAGGCGAGAGCTATGTCCAGGCCGCTGAGATGAAGTTCGGCGCAATAGAACACCGGGCGAAATGGCATCTCGTTGGCCACCTGCAGACGAACAAGGTCAAAGAGGCGGTAAAGATATTCGACGTCATACAATCCGTCGACTCGTTCAGGCTCGCCGATGAGATATCGCGCAGGTCGGAGGCCTCGAAGATCCCGAAGAAGATACTCATTGAGGTCAAGACCTCGGAGGAAGCGACAAAATTCGGCGTAATGCCGGAACAGGTGATACAGCTGCTCGAGAAGATATCGTCGCTCAAGTACGTGAACGTGATAGGGCTCATGACGATGGCGCCGTTCACCGAAGACCCGGAGGAGTCGAGGCCGTACTTCCGGAGGCTAAAGAAGCTGGCAACGATGGCAAACTCCAAGGCGATACGCAACGTCAGGATAGACTACCTTTCGATGGGGATGACCCAGGATTTTGAGGTGGCGATAGAGGAAGGGGCAAATATACTCAGGATAGGCCATGCGATATTCGAAGCGTAATAAGAGGATAGGCATTATCGGCCTCGGCAATATGGGCGGCGCCGTCATGCGCGGGCTGGCGCGTACGCGCTCCGGGGGCGCAGGCGCGGGAGCTCTTGCCGGCTACGATTGTGACCCGGCTAAGGCGCGCGCCGCAGGCAGGATCGCGCGCGTGAAGGCCTTCTCTTCGGCCGCCGAACTTGCGCGTTTATCGGATATCGTTGTCATAGCGGTCAAGCCGAAGGATTTCGCGCAGGCCGCCCGTGAGGTCTCGGCCCACGCGAAAGGGAAATTGTTCATAACGATAGCCGCCGGAATCAGGACGGGCACCGCAGAAAAACTGATCGGAGGCCGCGCGCGTGTCGTAAGGGTCATGCCGAACACGCCCGCGCTTATAGGCGAAGGCATCTCCGCGATATGCGGAGGAAGGTACGCGACGCCGACCGACGTCGCGGCGGCGCGGAGGATATTCTCAAGCGTCGGCGAGACGGTAGTCCTCGATGAGCGCCATTTCGACCTCGTCACCGCCGTATCCGGCAGCGGCCCTGCGTATTTCTTCTATCTGAAAGAAGCCCTGATGGAGGCTGCGGCGCAAATGGGGTTGGGCAGGGATATGGCTCGCAGGCTGGTCTCAAGGACCGCGCTCGGTGCGGCGAAGCTGCTCATCGAGACGGGGCATGAGCCCGGCGTTTTGAGGGGGCAGGTCACGTCGAAGGGCGGCACGACCGAGCAGGCGATAAAGGTCTTCGAAAAGGCGGGATTCAAACGCACCGTGAGGAAAGCCGTGGCCGCCGCCGTAAAGCGTTCCAGGCAACTCTCAGGAGGATAAATGTTCGCCCTAAGCAACCTTTTGATCCTTGCCGCGCGGCTCATAGAGATATTCACGCAGATATGGTGTTTCATGATAATATTGCGCGCGTTCATCAGCTGGGTCAACCCGGACCCGTTCCATCCGCTGGTGCAGTTCCTGAACAGGATGACGGACCCGATGCTGGCGCCCTTCAGGAAGTTCATGCCGCCGCTCGGGCCGATAGACATCTCTCCGGCGATTGCGGTCATACTGGTATATTCGGCGCAGAAGTATTTCCTGGTGCCGACCCTTATGGAACTCGCGATGAGGCTGCGCTAAAACGGAGGCACATATGCACGAACTAAGGAACAAGATAAACGAGACGGTAAAATTCATAAAGGAAGAGATGGGCGACATGCCCCAGCCCGATGTGGCGATCATACTCGGGACCGGGCTCGGCAACCTGTCCGCGAAGATAAACGAAAAGAAGAGCCTCGAATACCGGAAGATACCCCATTTCTCGCTGTCGACCGTAAAGAGCCATAAGGGCGAGATGGTCTTCGGCAAGATCGGGGACAAGAACGTCGTCGCGATGGAGGGCAGGTTCCATTACTACGAAGGATACTCGCTCAGCGAGGTCACCTATCCCGTAAGGGTGGCCAGGGCGCTCGGCGCCAAGACCCTCGTGGTATCGAACGCCGCGGGCGGCATGAACCCTAAGTATAAATGCGGCGACCTCATGGCGGTAGCCGACCATATTAATTTTACGGGGTTGAACCCGCTGATAGGGCCGAACGACGAAACGCTCGGGCCGAGGATCCCGGATTTCTGCGACCTTTACGACCCGCAGCTCGTGGAGCTGGCGTGTAAGATCGCGAAGGAAGAGGGCATAAGCATGCAGAAAGGCGTTTATATCGGGGTTACCGGGCCCAATCTCGAGACGAAGGCGGAATACAGGTTCTTCCAGGTCATAGGGGCCGATGCCGTAGGGATGTCCACGGTCCCCGAAGTCATCGTCGCGAAGCACGCGGGGTTCAGGATATTCGGCATAAGCGTCATAACGGACATATGCCTTCCCGAAACGCTTAAGCCGTGCAATCTTGACGAGATAATAAAGACCGCGAACGGGGCGGAGCCGAAGCTGACAAAGATAATATATAAACTGATAGAGCGGCTATGAACTATAAAGAGAGCTTGAACCTGCCGAAGACCGATTTCCCGATGAAGGCCGACCTGCCGAAGCGCGAGCCGGAGATGCTTAAGGCATGGCAGCAGGCGGACATCTACGGGGCGGTCCGCAAGGCGCGCGCCGGAAAGCCGAAGTACATCCTTCATGACGGCCCGCCTTACGCGAACGGCAACATCCATATAGGCCACGCGCTGAACAAGACGCTCAAGGATATCGTCGTCAAGTACAAGACGATGCGCGGTTTCGACGCGCCTTACGTGCCCGGATGGGATTGCCACGGCCTTCCGGTCGAGCACGCGCTCTTCAAGGAACTCAAGATGTCGAAGGGCCAGATAGGCCAGCTCGAGTTCAGGAAGAAAGCCGCGGAATACGCGCTGAGGTTCGTCGCGACACAGAAGGAGGAGTTCAAGCGCCTCGGTATTTTCGGCGACTGGGACGACCCCTACCTGACGCTTGACAACAAATATGTCGCGGGCATTGTCCGCTCGTTCGCGAAGATGGCGGCCGCCGGTTATATCTACAAGGGCGTCAAACCCGTCAACTGGTGCCTGCGCTGCGAGACGGCGCTCGCGGAAGCCGAGGTCGAATACGCCGACCACTCGTCGCCGTCGGTATTCGTGAAGTTCCGCGTCGGCGCGGCCGGCAAAAAATACCTCGTGATCTGGACCACAACGCCGTGGACGCTCGTCGCGAATGTCGCGGTTGCTGTCCATCCGGAGCTCGATTACGTTACGGTGGACGCGAACGGCGAGAGCTATATCATCGCGAAAGACCTGCTCGGATCCGTCGCCGCGAAGACCGGGCTGAATGATTACAAGGTGCTTTCTTCCGCGAAAGGAAAGGCGCTTGAGGGCCTTACGTATACGCATCCGTTCATCGGCAGGGAAGGCAAGGTGGTCCTTGCGGATTACGTCTCGAACGAGGACGGCTCGGGCTGCGTCCATACCGCCCCGGGCCACGGCATGGAGGATTACCTGACGGGCCAGAGGTACGGCCTGCCGACGATCATGCCCGTGGACGAGAGGGGCATATTCGACAAGACCGCCGGCGAGTTCGTCGGCATGCATGTCTTCAAGGCGAACGCCGCGATCACGGAAAAATTGCAGAAAGAAGGCGCGCTCCTCGGCAGCGGGACGGTATCGCATTCATACCCGCATTGCTGGAGGTGCAAGGAGCCGGTAATATTCAGGGCTACGGTCCAGTGGTTCATAAACGTCGACCATAACGGGCTCAGGAAGAAGACGCTCGAGGATATAAAAAGGGTCAAATGGGTCCCGCAGGTCGGAGAGAACAGGATATCCGCCATGATAGGCAGCCGCCCCGACTGGTGCCTGTCGAGGCAGAGGTACTGGGGAGTGCCGATACCCGCGTTCTATTGCGAGTCCTGCAAGAAGCCAGTGCTCGACGCGAAGATAATAGAAGGCATCGCGGGACTTATGGAGAAAGAGGGCTCGAACGTGTGGTTTGCAAAGTCCGCCGAAGAATTGTTGCCTGCGGATTTTGCATGCCCGGAATGCAAAGGCAGGAAATTCAGGAAGGAAGAGGATATACTCGACGTATGGTTCGATTCAGGGGTCAGCCACCAGTCGGTGCTCAGGGCAAGGGATTACCTGGCTTTCCCGGCGGACCTCTACCTCGAAGGCAGCGACCAGCACCGCGGATGGTTCCAGGCGGCGGTGCTGACCTCGGAGCCGATAGAGGGCAAGCCGCCCTTCAGGAACGTGCTCACGCACGGGTTCGTCGTCGACGGCGAAGGCCGGAAGATGTCGAAGTCGCTCGGCAACGTGATCTCGCCGCAGGATGTCATAAAGACGCACGGCGCGGACGTGCTAAGGATGTGGGTCGCCTCCTGCGATTATTACGAGGACATAAGGATATCGAAGGAGATACTGGAGCGCACTTCCGAGGCGTACCGTAAGATCAGGAATACCGCAAGGTTCATACTCGGCAACCTTTTCGATTTCGACCCGTCCGCGGACAGGCTCGCAAATAAGGACCTGCTCGAGATAGACAAGTGGGCCGTCTCGAGGTCCTACTCGCTCGCGCGGGAGATGGCCGGCTATTACGACGCCTTCGAATTCCATAAGGTCTTCCGGGCGCTGTATAATTTCTGCACGGTGGAACTGTCCAGTTTTTATCTTGACGTGTCAAAGGATAGACTGTATACTTATGCGCCGAACTCGAAAGAGAGAAGGTCTACGCAGACGGCGATCTATGAGGTCGTGATGGTGCTCGCGAAGGCGCTCGCGCCAATTGCGCCTTTCACGGCGGACGAGATATGGCGTAAGCTGCGGCGCGATGACGCGTCGGAGAGCGTGCATGCCGCCATCTGGCCGGAAGCGCGCGAGGGTTGCATAGACAAACCACTCGAGGAGAAGTGGGAGAAGCTTTTCGCGCTGCGCCCCAATATAATGAAGGCGATCGAGGAGAAGAGGGCGAGAGGGGACTTCGGCGATTCGATGGAGGCATCGGTAACGCTGTATATAAAGGATACCGCGAAGTACGGGTATCTGCACGGATTTGCGAAAGAACTGGCGGGCGTATTCCTGTTGTCCGGGTTCAGTATCCAGGACGTTCCCGCAGGCCTGCCGTCGAAGGAAGGTTTGTCCGAGGTGGAAGGCCTCGGGATCCTTGTCGAGAAGGCGGACGGCTCGAAGTGCGAACGCTGCTGGTGCCGTTCAACGGAAGTCGGAACGGATGCGGAGCATCCGTCCCTGTGCAGGCGCTGCGCGGGGATCCTGAAAGGAGAAAAATAATGATAAAGTGGGATAAAGAAGAACTCGAAAAGTTCAAGAAGATGCTGCTCAAGAAGAAAGAAGAGATGCTCAAGGAGATCGGCGGCGTCGAGAAGGATTCCCTGAACAAATCCCAGCGCGACGCGTCCGGCGACCTGTCGGCATACACATTCCATATGGCCGATGTCGCGACGGACAGCTTCGACAGGGAGTTCTCGCTCGGAATCGCGACGAACGTGCAGCAGAAGATACTCTATGCGATAGAGGAAGCGCTGAAGCGCATAGAAGACAAGACATACGGCATCTGCCTGCAGTGCGAGAAACCGATACCGAAACAGAGGCTGATGGCGATGCCGTACGCCGGCCTTTGCCTCGAATGCCAGGCCAAAGAGGATCCGCAGAAGAAGATAATCTGATGCTTCCCTTTATCGTAGCCGGATTGGTAGTCCTGCTGGATCAGGCCACGAAGGCGATAGCGGCAGTAAAGTTATCCTCAGGTGCCTCCGTTCCCGCTGTCGGAGGCCTCGTCAGTTTTACCCTCGTTGAGAATACCGGCGCGGGTTTCGGGCTTTTCAGGAACCAGGCCCTGGTCCTCGTGCTCATATCCGCGGCGGCGATATCCTTCACGATCTTCTATATATTGAAGAAAAAACCCGTCTATTATATGCCGCTCGCGCTGATACTCGGAGGCGCCGTAGGGAACCTCATCGACAGGCTGCGTTTCGGGTATGTCATTGATTTCATAGATCTCCATTGGTGGCCCGTCTTCAATCTCGCCGATTCCTGCATAACCGTCGGTTCGTTGGCGCTGTTCTTCATAATATTGAGGGGGAAAGGTGCGGATGCATCCCGTACTGTTTGAAATAGGCACGTTCAAGGTATACTCCTATGGGGCGGCGCTCGCTATAGCGTTCCTTCTCGCGACATCGCTCGCGAGACGCAGGGCGGCCTCGGAAGGCATGGACGGCGACAAAGTGCTCGACCTCTGCATCGTGCTGATAATATCAGGCATCGCCGGGGCGCGCCTGCTCTTTGTGCTGCTGAACATCGACGCATATACCGCAAGGCCCGCGGACATATTCAAGCTCTGGGAAGGCGGGCTTGTATGGTACGGGGGGCTCATAAGCGCCGCTGCCGGCGCGCTGGTATTCATGAAGGCGAACAGGATGCCGGCCCTTAAGACCGCCGATATCGTGGCTCCATACATTGCGCTCGGGCAGGCGATAGGGCGCATCGGGTGTTTCCTGAACGGTTGCTGCTACGGGAAGTACAAGATGATCCCGACACAGCTGACCGAGTCCGCGGTAATGTTCATAATATTCCTCATACTCAGGAGGCGGAGCCCTTCCAACGGCAGGACGCTTATCCTGTACCTGGTCCTCTATTCCGGTTTCAGGTTCTTCAATGAATTCCTCAGGGGAGATAACCCGGCCTTTTTCGCCGGGCTTACCGTATCGCAGGTCATATCCGTAGCCATATTCGCTCTCGCGGCCCTGTTATGGAAAATTATACCTTCAAAGTAAGCCCCGAAGCCGGCCAACTCCGGCTCGACCTGTATTTGACCTCCGTTTTCCCGAGGCCTGTCACGCGCTCGCACCTGAAGAAGCTCATGGAGGAAGGGCGCGTCCTCGTCAACGGCAATCCCGCAAAACCGCACCATAAAGTGAAATCCGGAGATACGGTCGAGGTCTCGCTCGAAGAGGCCCGGTCGCCGGCGCTCGAAGCCGAGAAGATCGCGCTCGACATAATCTACGAGGATGATGACATAGTCGTCGTTAACAAGCAGCCGGGCATAGCTGTGCACCCCGGAGCCGGGGTAAGTTCCGGGACGCTGGTCAACGCGCTGCTCAACCATTGCAAGGGCCTGTCGGACCTCAACGAAGGCAAGCCGGGGCTTGTGCACCGTCTCGACAAGGACACGTCGGGCGCCATAGTCATAGCGAAGAACAACGCGGCCCACGCGGAACTGGCAAGGCAGTTCAAGGCGAGGGAGGTCAGGAAGAATTACCTTGCCCTTGTCAAGGGAGTGATCGAAGTCGATAACGGCGTCATAGACCTTCCGATAGGAAGGCACCCGAGCAACAGGCAGAAGATGGCCGTAAGGCACGATTCCGAGAGGAATGCCGTGACGGAATATAAGGTATTAAAAAGGTTTACCGATTCCACGCTGGCCCTGCTGAACCTGAAGACCGGGCGGACACACCAGATAAGGGTCCATATGGCCTATGTAGGGCATCCGGTCCTCGGCGACGCAAAGTACGGCTCGAAAGGGAAGTACCCGAGGCAGCTCCTGCACTCCTATTACCTAAGGTTTAAACATCCCGTCACGGGCAAGGAGATGGAATTCCGCGCCGGCATACCGGACGATATGAAAGGCATAATAGGACCGGAGTATAGCAATATTCTACCCTTGACAAAAGCTTTGTAATAGTGTATATTTAGTCCTAGAAAATGCCCCAGTGGGCAAAACGAAGGGATGGCAAGCATGAGTATAGGCATAATAGCGGCGGTGTTCGTAGCGGTGGTCGGCCTTTATTCGGTTGTCTTCAGCCGTTCAGCAGCCACCTGGGTATTAGGCCTTGACAATAACATCGCGCGTCCGGACCTGCACGAAAAAGTGTATAGGGCCGGATTCGCGGTAGTGGGTTTTTCGTTCATAGCGTTCGGCTTATTGACAGTCCTGCTTGTAGCGTAAGGGACTGCCCATAAGCTTTACGCGGGCAACGGATCTGACATATCCCTTGGCCATAAAAGGCCGAGGGATATTTTTTTCTTGCATTCACCGGCCGTCTTTAATATAATACGCATGGGGGTAACAATCGAGCCACATAAAAGGAGGAACAAATGAAATCGTTCCGGCTTGTAATAATAATTTTGGTATTGCTGTGCCTGGGTCTCGGGATCTTCGCGGCCGTATCGTTCACGGGCCTGCAGAAATCCAATACGGACCGTGTTGCCACCGAGAACTCCCTGAACAGCCTTAAGGAAGAGAAGGCCGCCGTCGATAAGGAATTGAGCGACCAGAAGAAGATGAGGCTCGACCTCGAAGCTCAATTGGCGGACATGAAGGGCAAGGTCACTGCGATGCAGGACAAGGCCGAGAAGCTTGCTGCGATGCTGGCTGATGAAAAGAAGGCCAAGGAAGACGCGCTCGCCCAGCTTAACAGCAAGGACCAGGAGATCAACGACATAAAGACGAACTGGGAAAACGAGAAGATGTCGCGCGCATCGCTGCAGGAACAGTACGACAAGATATCGAAAGAATATAACTCGCTGCAGGACCAGTTGAAGTCGGTCAGCGCGGCCAACGATAACCTCAAGAAGCAGGTGGAAGAGCTCCAGGCAAAGAAAGACATAGAGCTTGACAAGATAGTCGTCAAGCCCGGCATTGAAGCCGAAGGCAAGGTGCTCGTCGTCAATAAGGAATTCAATTTCATAGTCGTAGCCGCGGGCAATAACAAGGGGATAAGCCCGGGCGTAGTATTCGGCGTCTTCAGGGAAGGCAAGCTCATAGCCAAGGCCCAGGTTGAGAAGGTATATGAGACGATGTCGGCAGCCAATATCACCGAGGGCTCGGACATCAGGGAAGGCGATATAGCGAAAGCTATGTAATTTGGGATTCTCGGTCAGGCCTGCAAAGAGGTTTACGGGTTCCCTTAAATTACCGGGTGATAAGTCGATCTCGCACAGGGCAGTAATGATCGGCTCGCTCGCAAGCGGTACGACTGTAATAAATAATATCCTGGATTCGGATGACACGAATACGACCATAGAGGCGTTGAAGGCCCTTGGCGTGGACGTGGAAAGATCAGCGGGAGAGATAAAGATAACAGGAAAAGGGCTGGAGGGTTTCACAAAACCTTCCAGCCCTCTTTTTATGCGCGATTCCGGGACCTCGATGCGGCTCATGATGGGTATACTTGCCGGCCAGCATTTCGACTCGGTGCTTACAGCGGGCAAAGGCCTTTCGAAGCGCCCGATGCGCAGGGTCACGGAGCCGTTGGGGCTTATGGGCGCGAAGTTCGAAGGAAAGGGCGGAGCCGACTTCGCACCGATAACCGTGAAGGGCGGCGGACTGAAGCCGGTGGATTATGTCTCTCCGGTGGCGAGCGCGCAGGTCAAGTCCGCAATACTGCTTGCCGGCCTGTATGCGGACGGCGTCACATCCGTAAGCGAGCCGCACAGGTCAAGGGACCACACCGAACGTATGCTCAAGGCGTTCGGCGCGAAGATAACGGTAGACGGCCCGAAGGTCTCGGTGGCAGGGCGCGCTTCCCTGAAAAGCCCGGGGAGGATAGACATCCCGGGTGACATATCGAGCGCCGCTTTCTTCATGGTCGGCGCCGCGGTAATAAAAGGCTCGTCCGTCAGGCTTGAATCGGTCGGGATAAACCCGACAAGGACAGGAATAATAGATATACTTGGCAGGATGGGAGCGGCCATCAGGATAGAGAACGAAAAGGAGTCCGCATCGGAACCCGTAGGTGATATAATCGTGGAACACGGGGAGCTGCGCGGGATCACGATAGAAGGCGACCTTATACCGCGGGCTATCGACGAACTCCCGGCGGTCATGATCGCGGCCGCTTACGCCTCGGGGACGACGGTTATAAGGGGCGCGCAGGAGCTTAAGGTA
Organism: Candidatus Omnitrophota bacterium; assembly: GCA_017992785.1. GTDB lineage: Bacteria > Omnitrophota > Gorgyraeia > Pluralincolimonadales > Pluralincolimonadaceae > UBA6215. The sequence goes on from JAGONY010000023.1 coordinate 12,883, forward strand.
AAGGAGACCGACCGGATAAGCTCGATGGCGGCTAACCTGAAGAATATGGGCGCGAAGTTCTCCGTAAGAGGCGACGATATCGTGATAGATGGTTCCGGGGGCCTGAAGGGCATAACGGCGATGAGCTTCGGGGACCACAGGACCGCGATGTCGATACTGATAGCGGGCCTTGCCGCAAAAGGCGAGACGACGGTCGACGACACGGAATGTATAGCGAAATCTTGCCCTGATTTTGTAAAACACCTTGGACAATTGACATTGCAGCGAACCTGAAGCCCGCAATGATAAACCGGGATATGTTACTCGAGGGTGGCTTTTGACGGCAAGATGGAGACGGCGGTCGCTTATATCGGAAAGGTGTTTTATTCCGAAGAGGATCACTGCGTGGGGTAAGTGATCCGCCCCCCAGTTTGGCGTTGACTTTTATACGGGGGTTTGGTATCCTTTTAGATTATCAGGAGGGGCGTAATGAATAAGCCGTTCGATGTCGTAAAGAGAGGTTTTAACAATGTTTCCGGTATGTTCTCTAACGACATGGGCATAGACCTCGGCACCGCGAGCACGCTTGTGTACGTAAAGGGCCAGGGTATAGTGCTTTGCGAACCTTCGGTCGTCGCGATAGAGAAGGGGACCAACCATGTCCTCGCGGTCGGCGAAGAGGGGAAGCGCATGCTCGGCCGCACTCCCGGTTCGATAGTAGCGATAAGGCCCATGAAGGACGGCGTCATAGCTGATTTTGAGATCACCGAAGCCATGCTTCGGTATTTTATTAATAAGGTCCACAACAGGAG
>JAGONY010000024.1 GCA_017992785.1 Candidatus Omnitrophota bacterium
AAGATACGCTATGTGCTTTCCGTCCCTGCTCTGCACTATAGCGGGATTGCCGTTGTTGAAGGTCGCGAGGACCTTGTACTGCGCGCCCGGATCCTTCGGGACCGAGAGGGCCCAGTAGCATATGCCGGACGAGGTGATATTCCCCTTCTTTACCTCGACGGGGACATCCGTCGCCGTCCCGCCTTCCGTAAGGGTCACCGCGAAAATATGCACTAGCGGCGAGTCCGGGAGCTTTATTGACGTAAGGCGTTTCGACGGGCTTACGGGCACGGCAATATGCGACATATAATTCCCGCTTACGGTCCTGACGGCCGCGTGCGCGAAATGCGGCTCGCTCCTCCAGTCCGCTATTGACGGGGCGAAGTACTGCTCGTCGCTACTGCCGTCGCTGTAGACGAAAGCGACCTTTGCCGCTATATCACCGCCGCTTGAGGCGATGAGGAAATTGGCGTTTGTATATACGCCTTCCGGGATTCGTAAAGATTGCCCTTTACACCGGATGTTCTTTACCGTCTTGCCGTCCTTATGCGGGAACAGGAACTCGGTATCCCCGGCCTTGCATTTGAAGACCTTATTGCCTTCCGGAAGCTCCTGCGTGTCAAAAGGCATATCCTTCGCGTCATCGTTGTACGCGCTGTCTATTTTCACGCAGACCGGCTTCTCCGTGAAGACCTCTTTCGTTATGCCGACTATTTCGAGGTACCACGGGTCGGTCTTGTTGTATCTCTCGTCCGTAAGGCCGACCGGCCCGAAGGTTATCGTCCTCTTGCCGGCGAGCGCTATGCGGTCGACCATCGATAACTGCTCGAGGGAACCGCCCGCCAGCAGTATTACGTTCCGGTCGTCCGGTATCGACGGCGTGAAAGCGAACGGGTACCATTTCCGGTTGAACAGGTCCGGAAGGCCGTTGACAAGTTTTGACTTCGATATCTTTCCGCTCGGCTTGGCCAGTTCCGGCATTATCTCTTTCACCGTTTTCTCGTATTCGTTGAGGAAGTCGTTCTCGAGCAGGAGCATCAGCGTTTTGCCCTGCGCGAAGGAAGTCAACGGCGACGCGAGCGCGTATTCCGGGTAATATATCCAGGCCTTCGGGTCCTTCTCCCCATTCATATTGACCGCTATCGCCCCGGTCGCGTATTGCCCGACATCTGATATGGGTTTGAGGCTCCTGTCATCCCTGATATACCCGAAATCACCCTCAAACAGTTTATCGTACCACTTGAACCAGCCCCAGCCGGCCATCCACGGGTAAGAGGCCGTCAATGCCGCCTGCCTGATGTAAAGCTCGGCGACCTGCTGCTCATCCCCGAGCCTTGCCGAAGCGTATCCCATGTTCTCAGGGGTCGCCTGCAGCCAGTCGGTGCGGAACCCGCTCTCGTTTATGAATACCGGCAGCTTTCCCATGTCGCTGTGGAATTTCGTCTGGAATATTATCTTGGCGTTCGCTATCCAGTCCCTGTCGTAATCGAGGTCGAGGTTGTAATGCACCGGCGATATGAAGTCCATGCCGCTGTTCTCTTTTGTCGAGACCGGGAACGGCGCGACCTCCGGAAGTTCCGTCGTGTAGGTTATCATGTGGTCCGGGTCTATGATACGCATATAGGATGTCAGGTCTTTCAGGAAATCGTTGACGACCCATGAGGTGTATTCGATGATGTCGACGCGCCACGGTTTCCTGTCGAGGTCCGCTATCTTCCCTCCCGAGACGATCTCTTTGTCGTTGAGCACGTCCGCGAAAGACACGTATGCCTTTCTCCACAGCTGGTTTAGCACGGATACATTCCCGTATTTCTTCTCGAGCCAGGCCGGCAGGCATTTCACGGATTCCGGCCCCAGTTTGGGGACGCCGTACCTCTTCCTGCCGCTCCAGTCGAGGTCGAAGAGCCAGCGCTGGTCCATGTCGACCGCGAGCACGCACGGATGGCCCTTTATGTCGGCAAGGAAAGTGTCGTAGAAATGCTTGGCCTGGTCCCTGAACTCGGGGTCCATGAAATCGGGGAATTCCTTGTTCGTATATGACGTGCGGAAATAAAGGCCGAATTCGTTCTCGTCGCACCATTTCATGATGTCCTGCAGGTATGCGTCCCCGTAGAGGTCGAGCGTATTGAAGCCGTGCTTCTTCATGGCTTCGAGCTCCTGTATGGCGTATTCCGCCGTTACCTTCCCTTTCATCTGGCCGTCTTCGGGGCCGTATGCGTATACCATTGCCCTGGAGTAGAAAGGCCTGCCTTTGGGATCGATGAAGATAGCGCGGCCGTTCTTCTGTCCGATCTTAAAATAGCTGTTTTGCGGCCAGCCCTTCTCCTGCTGCGCGTTCAACGTGAATGCTGCGGACATCATGAATGCGACCAGTATAAACAGTGTCTTTTTCATATCAGAATAGCACCAGCTTTCTTTTTCCGTAGATCGATATCTCCCAGACAGAAAAACCCCAATCGCCGTTCTTGCTTAAAAGGTCGATCTTTATATACCTTGCCCTCGATATCGGGAACGTGACGGTCTCCGTCCCGCCCCTTCCGGCCGTCGTGGAAAAGACCTCTTTCCATGCCGACCTGTCGGACGATACGCCGATCTTATATGATGAAGCGAACGCCGACTCCCATGAAATTATCAGTTTATCTACATCAAACTCTTCCCCGAGGTCTAAAATGAACCACTGGGGTTCCTCGAATATGCTGCTCCATCTCGTATTTGCTTTTCCGTCGATCGCGTTGCCAGCGAAAAAATCTTCCGCCTTGTCCTTGTCCGGGGGCTGGGTCGAGGAGGCCTCAACGCCTGCCGCTTTTACAGGCAGGGGTATCTCGAACCTTATCACGTGCTGCTGCTGGGCTTCTGAAGGCTCAGCAGCAGTTTGTGCAAAGGCAAACCCGGCGCATGCGACGGATACCGCCATTATCCCGGACCCGAGATTCCGTAACGTTTTACTTTACCTCCACATCCTTGGGCGTTGCCACGACGGCATGGACGTCCTTCCAATCGGTCGAGGCCGATATGAACGCCGCCACGAACCTGCAATCCTTGGCGGAAGGGGCGTCAGCCGGTATCTTTATCTCCACAACCCTTTCTTCGGTGGGCTTGAAGTCCGTTACGGTCGTGACATATGCAAACCCCGGCTTCGCTTCCCAATTCTCTATCTGGACTACGAGCTTGTAATCGGACGGCGATACATTGACGTCTTTCCATGAAAGCTTTACTTTTGCCGTTGAGCCCTTGTTAACCGTCACGGGGGATTCCGTTATGTCGAACTTAAAAGCCGAGTTCACGGTGACTACCTTATCCGTGCCGTTGGAGGCGACGCAATCTTCCCACGCCTTCGACTTCGAGAGCGCGGCTACGACGAACTTAGCCGACGCGGATCCGCCGGTATTTTTTGCCACCGGCAGGATAGCCGTCATCTCGCCGCTCGGTGAGCTTACGGGGAAATCCTTGAATGAGCATACGGGCGGTTTCGCTTCCCAGTCCTCCAACTGCACCCTTATAACGTAATCCTTGTCCGTGGGGATGTCGTTCCAGCTTACCTTGACATTGGCGTCCTCGCCGGGCGCCACCATTTTCGGGAATTCAAGCACGTTGACATCCGCCGCGCAGGCAGATTGGGCAAATCCCGCCATCACACAGACAGCGCACAATATCACCGATAACATTTTAGCCATTTAAGGCCTCCTTTTCCTTATGATTACTCGTTCGTTATATCTTCCTGCACGAATCTCTTACTATAAGTTCCGTTGGCAGGGTCCTCTTAAATCCGGGCTTCTCTTCCTTATCTATAAGCTTTATCACCGCCTCCGCCGCGAACCGTCCCATTTCCGTTATCGGCTGCCGGACCGTGGTAAGTTTTGGCGAAAGCTCCGAGCACATCGGGTTGTCATCGAACCCTATGAGGGATATGTCACCCGGGACATCGAGGCCCTTGTCTTTTATCGCCTTTATGGCGCCGAGCGCCATTTCGTCGCTTGCTACGAATACAGCGGTCGGGGCCTTATCCGATCCCAGAAGCTGCGACATCTTCTCGTATGCGGTCTTCCTGTAGAAGTTCCCGTCCATTATTAACTCGTGCTGTACGGGTATTCCCGCGTCGCTTAGTGCCTGTTTATATCCCTCGAGGCGTTCGTTTCCGGATTGTATATTCAAAGCGCCGTGTATAGTGGCTATCTTCCTGTGGCCGAGCCCTATAAGGTATTTGACAGCCTCATAAGAGCCGGCCCTGTTAGAAACGGATATGTAGTTGATGCGCTGCTCGGCGTATGTGGCGTTGACAACCACGTAAGGTATATCGCTCTTCCAGAGGACCGGGTTTATTTCAAGCGCGCCAAGCTCAAGGATAAGGCCGCCTATGTAGGTCTTGTTAAGTATTCGCCTGTAGAAGTCATCCTCCGGTTCGTTGATGTTGTACAGGAGTATCAGGTCGCGGCGGGCGGGGAAGACAACATCCCTGATCCCCTTCATCAGTTCCGTAAAGAAGAAAGAGCCGAACATGTCGTCATATACCGGCATGACGAGGCCTACAGAATTGACCTTATTGCTCGCGAGCCGGCTCGCGCTGATATTCGGCTTGAAGTTCAGTTTATCTATGGCATCCAGGACCCGCAGCTTGTTCCTTTCCTTTACGCTGCCGAAGTTGTTGATGACCCTCGATACCGTAGCTATTGATACGTCGGCTTCCCTCGCGACGTCGTCAATGCTGGGGAACTTGCCTTTTCTTGTCTTCATGTTATTCTTGACCATTTTTAAAGATTTAAAAGTAAGCGCTTTCTTATACTAAGAAATATACATTATGCCGGTCGACCTGTCAAGTAATAATTTCATGAGAGCCATTTCTCTTCCGGTATGTCCTTCTGGCAGGATTTTCTCAGGACTATCTCGGATTTCAGCGTGATGACCTTATTTGGAAACTTTTTCTTAGTAACGGCTTCAAGCAGCAGTCTCGCTCCCATCTCCCCCATCTTCTTCATCGGCTGCCTGACTGACGCAAGCGGAGGGTCGGATATCCTGCTGAACGGCATATCATCGAAACCGAGCACTGCGACATCATCCGGCACTTTCTTGCCCATCTCTTTGAGCATCTTGAGGCCGCCGTATGCCTGCAGGTCGCTGCCGAATATTATCGCGTCGGTATCGGGCATCCTGTCGAACAGCGCTTTCGTCGCGAGTCCCGAGTCCTTAAGCGAAAATGTATGCTCGTATACGATAAGGTATGGGTCGTACGGGACCTTCTTTTCCCTCAGAGCTTTTTTATAGCCCTCAAGCCTGTCCTGCCATATGAATTCCGACGATTCCTCAGGCATGATAAGGCCTATCTTCCTGCGCCCGAGCTCGAGCATCCTCTTCGTCGCCTCGAAGCTCGATTCGACGTTGTCTATTAGAACGCACTGGCCGTAATCTGAATAATTGTTGAGCAGGACTACCGGGATATTGTTCTTCTGGAGCCTTGCTATGGTAGAGTCCGAGAGGTCCAGGAAGGCGGAGATCAGACCCACGACGCCGTTGTCATGTATTACCTTGTCTATGAAGACCTCTTTGCGCTGGTTGTCGTAAAGGTCGTTATAGGTGTCTACCGTATAAAGGAGCTCGTAATATCCGGTGTCCTTTAAAGCGTCCTTTATACCGGCTTCTATACTGCTTACGAGGTGCTCGCCTGCGCGCGCGTAAATGACCGCAATATATTTCATAGAGCGCTCGTACATGCCGGTCTCGCGGGCCTTGAGGTATGGCGCGTAGTTGAGCCGGCGCGCGGCCTTCTCTATCCTGAGCTTCAGCGGCAGGCCTATCCCCGGGCGGTTGTTCAGCGCCTTGGAGACGGCCGCCGGTGATACCCCCAGCTCTTTTGCGATATCCTTTATTGTAACAGCCATGATAACCCCTTACGAGAAATATATTTACCTATCATCAAGCATTTTCGTTAGAAACAATACCATACAGCAACAGGGTTGTCAAGGGCAAAAGTTTACGCTTACAAAATATACCGATAAAAAAAGGGGCGGAATCTCTTCCACCCCTTAATTTATATAATGTCCTGTACAGAACTATGTTTTCTAAAACTAATTGGTCGGCTGCCCGATGAATTCAGGGTTCAACCAGGTCTTCTCGTACGGAGGTATCGGGAACGTTACCGTATCAAAAAGGCCAGAAGCCGTTCTGAATACGCCCTTTACGGTACCCTTGACGGCACCGACGATAACTCCGAACACCGGGTTGCTCTCCTTAATGGACTTATCCATCTCGATCGGTATTTCGACCCAACCAGTCGCGAAATTCGCCAAACCTCTGCGGAGCTTGGTGCCCGCGTTAGAGGCGTAGCTGGGAACAGCCATTCCGATGACCAATGATATAACGAAGAGAACCAGAACCATCTTCCAAACGTTGCTCTTGAACATGACTATTGTGTCACCTCCTCTCGGTTAACACCATTGTCGCGAATATATCACAGTTTTCACTGCTTTGTCAATAAAAATATTAGAATTTGCGGAGCAAAGCCGCGGAATTGCGCAATACTGCCGCCGCCCTGGATTTGTCCAGGCCGCATCCGAGCAGCGCCGAAAGCGCTTTTTGCCCGGTTATCAAGTCGCCCGGCTCATGGGAATCGGTGTTAAGGACAAGCTTTGCGCCTGCCAGAAGGGCGGTCTTCGCAACGTGTCCGTTCGTAAGGGAATGCCCTTTTTTTACGGTTATTTCAAGGCAGACAGAGCGCTTGGCGGCCGTCCTGGCATCCTTCATCGTTATAAGCCCCGGATGGGCAAGTATATCGATGCCGGCTTCGAGCGCGGCCGCGTTCGTGCCGGGTATCACCGGTTCAGCGATCGTCTCGCCGTGCACGACGACAAGTTTTATCCCGTTATATCTTGCGTATTTCACGAGGCCGGCAATATCCTTCGGGGGGACGTGCGTGAGCTCCACACCCGGGACAACCTTGATCTTCCCGGAAGTCAGCGACTTCGCCGCCTTGACTATCCTCGGCACGACGAAATCTATGTTTGAGACGTCGACATGGTCGGTGAGGCCGATACCGGTGTAGCCGGACATATACGCCCTCCTCACGAGTTCCGCGGGGAGGAGCGCTCCGTCGCTCAATAATGTGTGTGTATGCAGGTCTATCATGATATCATGGTGGGCCTGAGAGGACTCGAACCTCCCGCACGCGGTTTAGGAAACCGCTGCTCTATCCAGATGAGCTACAGGCCCAATCCCTAAATTTAAAATTCTATCAAAGAGAAAACTTTTTGACCCTTGAGCCGTTCGCGGCCATTAAAGCACGTCAACTCTATAAGGAACGCTACCTCTACCACATTGCCGCCAAGTTTGCCGACAAGGTCGCATACCGCTTTCATCGTGCCGCCTGTCGCCAGCAGGTCGTCTATAATAAGGACGTTATCGTCCGGCCCTATTGCGTCTTTATGTATCTCGAGGCAATCTTTGCCGTACTCGAGGTCATATTCTATCCTGTGGGTCTGGTAGGGGAGTTTCCCCTTCTTCCTTACGGGCACTATCCCGGCCCCAAGCTTATAGGCGACCGCGCTGCCGAAGATGAACCCCCTGGCTTCCACGCATATGACCCTATCTATTTTCTTTCCGGCATACCTTTCGGCTATGCCGTCTATCGCCTCGCGGAATCTCTTGCCGTCCTTAAGAAGCGTGGTTATGTCCTTGAATATTATACCTTTTTTGGGGAAATCGGGTATATCCCTTATCGACTTCTTAAGCCCTTCGACTACCTGGCGTTCGGTACTCATCACTGCATCTCCTGGGAGGTCATGTTCTTCCTGAGCTTCCTGAGCGCCGCCTCCTCGATCTGGCGGACCCTTTCCCTGGTTATCTTGAACTTCTCGGCCACTTCCTCAAGCGTGTGTGCCGTGTCGTCCTTAAGGCCAAACCTCATGTTAAGGATCTCCTGCTCCCTTTTGCTCATCTTGCCGAGCAGGTCGTCGACTTTTTCCTGGCGAAGGTAATTCGAAAGCTCTTCCGTCGGTGACATCGACTTCGTATCTTCAATGAGGTCCATCATCGTGCCGCTGTCGTCCTCGCCTACCGGCGCCTCGAGCGAGGTCGTCTGGGTCATGACACGGTCAAGCTCCTGCGCCTTCTTGACCGATATCTTCATCGCTCTCGCTATCTCGCCGGTCGTGGGCTTCTTTCCGAGTTTCTGCGACAGCTTCTCGTTGACCTTCTTCCATTTCGCCGCGAGCTCCATCATATAGACGGGGATCCTGACCGTCTTGCCCTGGTTCGCGACCGCGCGCAGTATGAATTGCTTTATCCACCATGCCGCGTATGTCGAGAACCTGAACCCTTTCTTAGGGTTGAATTTCTTGACGGCCTTCATGAGGCCTAGGTTGCCTTCCTCGATAAGGTCGAGCAAAGGCACGCCGAAGTAGCTGTATTTCTTCGCGATACTGACCACAAGACGGAGGTTTGATTGTATCATCTTCTTCTCCGCCTTCGCATCGCCTTTTTTGGCCGCCTTGGCCAGCTCGATCTCTTCTTCGGCGGTCAAAAGCGGTATCTTCTCTATCTCCTTTAGATACGCTTTGATCGGCTCCATTTTCCCTCGTTGTTATTTTTTGTTCGTAAGCACTGCCTGTGCCGCCGCAAGCCTGGCTATCGGGACCCTGAACGGCGAGCAGCTGACATAATCCATACCGACCCTGTGGCAGAATTCCACCGAGCGTGGGTCTCCGCCGTGCTCTCCGCAGATGCCTACTTCCAGGCCCTTACGGCCTTTTCTGCCGCGTTCTATGCCTATCCTGATGATCTCGCCGATCCCCTGCTGGTCTATCGTCTGGAACGGATCGTCCGCAAGGATGCCCTTCTTCAGGTAATCCGGAAGGAACCCGCCGATATCATCACGCGAGAAGCCGAATCCCATCTGGGTCATATCGTTCGTTCCGAACGAGAAGAACTGCGCGACTGTCGCGAGCTTGTCCGCGACTATAGCCGCCCTCGGTATCTCTATCATCGTCCCGAACATGTGCTTCAGTGATTTCAGGTTATATTTCTCGAGAACCTCGGCATATACCCTCCTGGCTATGGCCATCTGGTCCTCGAGTTCCTTAACGTCGCAGACGACCGGTATCATTATCTCCGGATAGGGCTTCTTGCCTTCCTTGACCAACTCGGCCGCCGATTCGAGTATGGCGCGTATCTGCATCTCGCTTATTTCCGGATAGGTTACACCGAGGCGTACGCCGCGGTGGCCCATCATCGGGTTCGACTCGTCCAATCCTTCCGCGCGCTTTGAAAGCTCTCCCACGGATATATTGAGTTCCTTGGCGAGCTGATTGAGCTTATCCTGCTCGCGCGGTACGAACTCATGCAGCGGCGGGTCGAGCAGCCTTATGACGACCGGATAGCCGTCCATCGCCTCTATAGTTCCCTTGATATCCTTCTTTACGAACGGGAAGAGCTCGTTTATCGCTTTCTTCCTCTCATCAAGCGTCCTGGAGACGATCATCTTCCTGAGTATGAACAGCGGCTCGTCGGAATTTTTGCCGTAGAACATGTGTTCGGTCCTGAAGAGGCCTATGCCCTCCGCGCCGAACAGGCGTGCCCTTCTCGCGTCATCGGGCGTATCGGCGTTAGTCCTGACGCCGAGTTTTTTGATAGAGTCGCATACTTTCAGGAACGAATCGAGAAGCCGGTTCTCTTCGGAAGCGTCCATCATCGGAAGTTTGCCTTCATAGACGTTTCCCTTCGTGCCGTTAAGGGTCAGCCAATCGCCTTCCTTAAGCGTTTTGCCTTCCGACCTGACCTCTTTCTTCTCGTAATCTACATGGAGCCCGCCGCAGCCGACGATGCAGCACTTGCCCCAACCGCGCGCGACGAGCGCCGCGTGGGAAGTCATGCCGCCCCTGGCCGTCAACACCGCCTCGGCCGCCCTCATGCCCTCTACATCTTCGGGATTTGTCTCTTCGCGGACGAGTATGACCTTCTTGCCCTGTTTCTTCCATTCGACGGCATCGTTGGCGGAGAATACCACCTGTCCGCAAGCGCCGCCCGGCCCTGCCGGAAGGCCCTTTGCCAACGGCTTATGCGCGGCCTCGACCTTGGGGTCGATGACCGGATGGAGCAGTTCATCGAGCTGGGAAGGCGTAACGCGCATTACGGCTGTCTCCTTCGAGATCAGCTTTTCCTTCAGCATGTCTACCGCCATGCGTACGGCGGCAGGCCCGTTGCGTTTTCCGGAACGGCACTGCAGCATGAAAAGCGTGCCCTTTTCTATCGTGAACTCAATGTCCTGCATATCGTGGTAATGCTTCTCGAGGCGCCTGCGTATATCTACAAGGTCCCTGTATATCTTCGGCATGACCTCTTCGAGCGTCTTGAGCGATTTATTATGCTCGGATTTAGAATAGGCGTTGATCGGTGCCGGGGTGCGGATGCCGGCTACGACGTCCTCGCCCTGCGCATTGATAAGGAACTCGCCGTAGAACCCGTTCTCTCCGTTGCCGGGGTTTCGCGTGAAAGCGACGCCGGTGGCTGAATCCTCGCCCATATTGCCGAATACCATCGTCTGCACGTTAACGGCCGTTCCCCATTCGTCCGGGATGCCTTCTATACGGCGGTAGCTTATGGCCCTCTTGCCGTTCCACGACGCGAATACGGCGCCGATGCCGCCCCAGAGCTGTTTCATCGGGTCGTCCGGGAAATCGCTCTTCAACACTTCCTTTATCTTCGACTTGAACTGGCTGCAGAGGACCTTCAGGTCGTCCGCGGTCATGTCGGTGTCGCTCGTGTAACCCTTCTCTTTCTTGAGTTTGTCCATAATACGCTCGAGCTGCTTGCGTATGCCCATATCGTCGGCGGGCTCTATACCCGCGGCCTTTTCCATGACTACGTCGGAATACATCATTATGAGCCGGCGATACGCGTCGTAGACGAAACGCGTGTTGCCGCCGCTCTGCTTGATGAGGCCGGGTATCGTCTTCTCGGTGGTCCCTACGTTCAGGACCGTCTCCATCATGCCGGGCATCGACTTGCGCGCGCCCGAACGGACCGAGACCAGAAGCGGGTTCGACGGGTCGCCGAATTTCCTGCCCATGAGTTTCTCTACCTGCGCGAGGGCCTTCTTTACCTGGCCGTCCAGTACCGCAGGGTATTTTTTCTTGTTCTCGTAATAGTATGTGCAGACCTCGGTGGATAAAGTGAATCCGGGCGGTACGGGAAGTTTCAGGTCCTTATGCCCGGCCATCTCAGCCAGGTTAGCGCCTTTGCCGCCCAGCAGGTTTTTCATGCTTTCATTTCCGTCGGCCTTTCCTCCGCCGAAGGAATAAACATACTTCCTGTTCTTCACGAATTGCTCCTTTCGTTGTTAGTTTGTTTTATTGAAGTTTTATTTTTGAAAGATCGGCCGCCTTGTCCGAATATACGGCCTGTATCGCCCTGAGAAGCGAAAGCCTGTTAAACCTCAAGGCCTGGTCATCGGCATTTACGGTGACCTTTTCGAAGAACAGGTGTATCGGCCCGGAGAACGCCTCGGCGTATAACTTTGTTGCGCCGGCATAATCTCCCGCCTCTATCCTGCCCTCGATCTTTTCCTTCTGCTTCCCGTAGATATCCCAGAGCTCGTTCTCAAGCTGTTCCTTGAACAGCTCTGCCCTGACCTTGGCGTCTTCACGCTTGAAGTCCTTGGCGCCTTTAAGTATGTTGGAGATCCGCTCAATGACTTTCGCGGCCTCCAGGAAATACTTGGCTTGGGATATAGAGGAAAGGTCTTCGAGTTTCTTGCCGAGCCGGTCAAAGCTCCCGATCCTCGGCGACAAAACAGAGTCTATGATATCATCTTTATACTTTTTGTCCAGTAAAATATTCTTCAGCCGTTCCCTCATGAACGAAAGTATCTGCGACTTCACGAGTTTCCTGTCGCATGCCACTTTATCGCCGTAAAGGCCGGCCGCCTTGTCCAAAAGCGCGTCGAGCGACAAAGGGTATTTCTTCTCGGACAGTATCTTGAGCAATCCGAGGGATGCCCTGCGTATCCCGTATGGGTCCTCGCTTCCGGTCGGGAGCATGCCTATCGAGTAGAACCCCGCTATCGCGTCTACCTTGTCGGCTATGGCGAGAATGCACGAGATATTCCCCGACGGGAGCGGGTCGTTCGGGCCTTTCGGAAGGTAATGCTCGTATATCGCTCTCGCGACGTCCTTGTCCTCGCCGGTCCTCTTCGCGTATTCCCTTCCGACGATACCCTGCAGGTCCGGGAACTCCTTCACCATCAGGGTGACGAGGTCGGCCTTGCAGAGCAGCGCCGCCATCTCTATCTTCTTCTTTTCATCATCAGGGGCCTTCAGCTCGTCCGCGATAAACCGCGATAACTCGCGTATCCTGCCGACGCGGTCATGCATCGTCCCGAGCTTCGCCTGGAATACCACGCCCTTCAGCAGGTCTATCCTGTCCTCAAGCTTTGTCTTCAGGTCCTCTTTCAGGAAGAACATGCTGTCCTTCAGCTTTGCGTTGAGGATCGCCTCGAATGTCCCTCGGATCCTGGAGATATCCTTGCGCTTGCCGTTCAGGACACCGGCAAAAACGGGAAGCGCCTTGCCCTTGTTATCTTTAAGCAGGAAGATCTTCTGGTTCTTTGCCATGGAACTCTCAAGGACTTCGACCGGAAGGTCGAGGTAATCCTTAGAGAATGCCCCGGTGAATCCCGAAGGCGACTCGGACAGGTACGAGACCGTCTCCAGCAGGGCAGCGTTAAAATCCCCTGAGGCGCCTTCGGCCTTTGCGGCGTTCTTTAGCATGGCGGCTATCAAGGCCTTCCTTTTATCTCCGTCAACCTCAACGCCGTATTTCTTCAGTTTAGCGAAATAGCCGTTTACGGAGTTGACCTTTACCGGCGCCATCCCGGCGCTTTCATACCTTGGAAGCCGCGACAGGTTTGACGACTGCAGGGAACCGAATTTGAACGTTACGGTCTCGTCGCCGAGCAGCGCGACGATCGACCTGACGGGCCTTGCGAACCTGACACCCCCGGATTCCCATTTCATTATTTTCGGGAACCTCAGCGAGCCGATAAGTCTCGGCAGCATTTCGGCCAGCACCTTCCTTGCGGGCAGCGATTCCATCGCGCGCTCTATGAAAAGGTACTCGCCCTTCGGCGTGTCCTCTATCTTGATATCCTCTATGCGGGCATTCTTGGATTTCAGGAACCCGAGGCATGCCTGGGTAGGCCTGCCGTCCTTGTCGAATGCCGCCGCCTTCGACGGGCCTCCTATCTTCTCCCTTTGGGATCCCTGGCGGGCGGAGATGCCCTCCGCGAACACGATCAGCCTTACGGGCGTGGCGTATGAT
>JAGONY010000069.1 GCA_017992785.1 Candidatus Omnitrophota bacterium
CAATGGCCCTGAGCATGTTAGTATACCTTTCTCCCAACATTTCCGTTATTTTTCCTCAACCATTACGTCATCCGCATAGAAGCTGCCCGAGCCGTCCTTGCGGAAGAACTGTATCACAAAATTGCACGCGTCCGCGCCGGCAGGAGCGATCGCGGACATCTCGACTTTCTTCCAGTCGGCGTCCGATATGTCGGGGCCCCATGTCACGCCCCATGTGCGCTCCGTCTCTTTCTCGTTCTTGAGCCATTCTATGCTCAACTGGCCGTAAGCGCCGCCGGTTATCGGGTCTGCGGTGGAGTTCTTTACGTAGCAGGAGAAATCGTATATCTTGCCCGGGACTATGTTGCGGTAACGGTACAATACGCCGCTGTGCGTCTCGTTGTTCGCCTCGGCTCCTACCTGCACCGACTGTTCGCCGGTCCTGCTCGCCGATGCTGTAAGCCCGTTATAATCGGAGTTCCATGACCACCAGCCCGCGGGATTCTCGCCGTCGAAGCCCTTGAGTTCCTCGAAGCTTGCGTTCGGTACAATATTGCCCTCGCCGTATGCCGTCCCGCATAAAGTAAGCATGATGGCTGCCGCCCCTAAAAAATACCTCATCTCTGCCTCCTCTTAGTTTTCTTTTCTTTTTGTTTCGACAGGATATCCAGGAAGACCTTGACCACCTTCGGGTCAAAATGCGTTCCCGACTCATCCTTTATTATCTTGAGCGCCTCCCTCTTCGAATACGCCTTGCGGTAAGGCCTGTTCGAAACGAGCGCCTGGTATACGTCGACGACCGCGACTATCCTCGCGCCGACCGGTATCTCATCCCCTTTTAATTTAGACCCGTAACCGTAACCGTCGTATCTCTCGTGGTGGTGCAGTATTATCGGCACGACGTTCTTCAGGAAATGGACGGGCCTTATTATATCGGCGCCAATCTGCGGATGCTTCTTTATTATATCATATTCCTTCTTCGTCAGCTTGCCGCGTTTGAGCAGTATCTTCTCGCTTATGCCGAGTTTCCCGATGTCGTGGAGCATCGCGCCGTGCCTTATGTCCTCTATATCCTCGTCGATCAGGCCCATCTTCCTGCCAACCTCGGTGCTGTACTTGACCATATCTTCGGAATGCTCCTCGGTATAGGCGTTCTTAGCCCCTACGGTATGGGCAAGCGCGTATACCGACTCTATCGTATTCTGCCTGTTCCGCCTGAGCAGGTCCATGAACTTCTTCGTTATGGCGCTGACGCGCTCCTTCGACTCGCGGTCGGGCACTATTTCTTTTATCTTCTTTTTCCGGAGCTGCGCGGTCGTCGTTATCGTATTGCCGCCCTGTTCCTTCGCGAGCCGCACGCACTTCTCCACCGCCGTAAGCAGGTTGTCTACGGTAGATATGCTGTCTTCCGGATAGGCGGAGACGCCTATGCTGACCCTTAGTTTGACCCTGTTCGAGCCGAACCGGTGCTTCTTGATGACCTTCTGTATCCTCTCGGCAAAAGTATACGCGCCGCGGCCGTCCGTATCGGGAAGGATCACGGCGAAATCCTCTCCCTGGAACCTCGTGACGACGTCTATGCCCCTGCATGTATGCTGCAGCAGTATGGCGAACTCCTGCAGGACGACATCGCCGTACTCGTGGCCGAAGGTGTCATTGACCGATTTGAAATAATCGATATCTATCATCAGGACAGACAGCGGGGTCGAGCGCCTCTTCGCGAGCTCGAGCTCGGAATGTATCCTTCTCTGGAAATACCTGTAATTATAAAGCTGCGTATGCGGGTCTATCAGCGCGAGGGCCTCGGCCTCTTTCTTCTCCCGCTCTATCTTCCTTATCTCTGACATGTCCCTGAAGACGCCCTGGATGACCGCCCTACCTCCCAACTCCAGGAAGGACGCGTTTATATATACGGGTATCTTCTCGCCGGCGGAGTTCATTATCTCGCCCTCGACCGACGGAAGCTTCTCGCTGCGGTTCTCTATAACTTCCCTTACGATATTGCCGAATTTTTCCCTGTAGATATCCGCGTCCTCCGGAGAATGAAGTTTAACCTGAGGCAGCCCGATAAGCTCCTGCCTCGACATACCCATAAGCTTTTCCGCCTGCCTGTTCGCGTCTACAATCCGGCCTGTCTTGATGTCCGCGATAACGATGGCGTCATTTGCCGCCTCGAAGAGCTTCCTGTACTTTTCCTCGGACTCCTTTATCCTCCCCTCGAGCTCCTTCCTGAGGGTAATATCCCTCGCGATTCCGGTAGTTCCGACGCAATTTCCCTTTTCGTCATAAACGGGTGTCTTTATCGTCTCGATCCACTTGATCTTTTTTTCTATATCCGCTACCGTCTCCTCGACCACCTTCCTTTTACCCGAGGAGACCGTCTCCCTGTCGTCGACGCGGTATTTCTCGGCCAACTCCCTTGGCCATACATCCAGGTCGGTCTTTCCGGCGATATCGGCAGGCCTCATCCCGCAGGCCCTGCCGAAGGGCTCATTAACGGCGATAAACCTGCTGTCTTTGTCTTTAAGCCACGCCATATCCGGGATGTTGTCCAGGATCGCTTCCTGCTGGCGCCTGATATCCGCCATAAGGCTGTCGTTCTTCCTGAGTCGCGTTATATCGAGCACTATCGTTATTATCTTTACCGCCTTGCCCCTCTCCAGGATCGGTATCTTCTGGGTCTCGGTTATTATATGTTTTCCCTCGACGGTGACCGTCTCTTCCGTGGTCAGGGATTTGCCCGAGCGGAAGACGCGGTTATATTCTTCCCTCGCTTTTGGCGGAAGGAAAGGGAACGCCGTATAGACGTCGAGGCCGACAAGGTCGGGCCTGAGCCCGAGGCTCCTGCCCCAGGCCCTGAAAGTGTCGTTTATGAACACGATCCTCATA
>JAGONY010000005.1 GCA_017992785.1 Candidatus Omnitrophota bacterium
TTGCTAAGGCAGAGCGTCATCGCCGCGGTCAAGGTCGTCTTGCCGTGGTCGACATGGCCTATCGTACCTACGTTAAGGTGAGGCTTTGAGCGTACAAATTTTTCCTTTGCCATGGGATATCCTCCTTTTAGGACTACTCCTGATCATCTTTTTCACTGGAGCTGCTGATCGGGTTTGAACCGATGACCCCGTCCTTACCAAGGACGTGCTCTACCAACTGAGCTACAGCAGCGCGTGCGCCGTTAATCACTGATTTGTAAGGCGCTAGCGTTCATTTCAAAGGTAAAACGAAAAAATACAAAAAATCCACCCCCCGGTAATCTCCTGCTTTTACCGTAAAACATGTGGATTTTCTGTTGTACTATACGCTTTTAGACGTAGGAGTGAAAGTATAGCAGATAATTTTATTTTGTCAAGAATTATTTTAGGGACACCCTGCGGCTATAGGAGCAGGGTGTCCCTATTGCATATTACCACGTATATTTTACCGTATACGTTATCTTCGTCTCCCCATTCTTCGGCACCTTTGCCAGGTATTCCATCGTCGAGGCGTCCTTCTTCTCGAACCTGACCGATGACGAAGCTATATCCCAGTTCGTATACCTCCAGAGCTTCTCGACGACCTTGACATCGGCGTCCTGCTCCTTGTGGTTGCGCAGGACTATCTCGAACGTCTCGTATGCGGTATGGCGTCCTTCCGTCCTGAAGTCCTTGCGGGTCCTTTCGCCGAGGACGTCGAACGCATCTCCTATATATAGGCGTATCTTCTCGTCCTTCGGGGTGTGCTCTATCGCGTCCTCTCCGATGAACTGCAGAGAGCCGTCGGTGTCTTTCTTGTAGACCTTCACGTTGCCCTTGGGAAGCGGCATACCGAGCTTGTCGGCCTTGCTGTTCATGAAGGTTATCTCTACCCTCGCCTTCTCCTTGAGCGTCTCGCTTTTATCGGAATAATACCACCAGTGGTTCTTGCCTTTCGACGGGTCGAAGATCAATTCCTTCTTTACCGGGACGCCGACGGAATTCAAAAGCGATATCTGCTTCGTCTGGTTGTTCTTTATAGTAGCAGTCCTGCCGAGCGTATACATATGGTATTCGAAGAACGACTTCTCCTCGAACTCTGATTTTGATTTCTCTTCCCTCGCGTAATCGAGTTTCGCCACGCGGCCCAACGCATAGTTCGTGGCGCGCTTTACCTCGCCCGCGATAAGCTTTATCTTCGCGTCCTCGTACGTCGCGCCGCAATTATTCGTTATGCTGACCCATCCGTCGAGGTCGAGCGCCTTATCGTCCTTATCGAGGACGGTGACATACTCGCAGTTCCAGTTCATCCCCTGCGTGAGGTACGAGACCTCGGTAAGGTGCCTCAGGCGCTTGTCGCTGTTGATGAGCCATACGAGCGTCGGCTTCGTGATAAGCCCTTCGGGCAGCTTCTCGAAGAGGATGTTATTGACGTTCATCGGCCGCGCGACCATCGCGATGCCGCTCGCGGTCTGTATGACGAGCTGGTTGTCATCATAGCTCATCAGCGTCCCCTCGTATACCTCGCCCTCTTTCGTGACGACCTTTATCTTCCTGTCTATATACTTCGAGAGCAGCTTGCTCGCGCTGACAAGGTCGTATTCGTAGTTCTGCTCAAGGATATACGCCGATGCCGGAGCGGAAAGCGACGTGAAATGCACGGAGGTCGGCTCTATGAGCGACGCGACGTCCCTGAACTCGAGCTTGTTGACTCCCTTATCGAGTTCGAAATACCTCTGGTCTTTTATCAGGGCAAAATTCTGGTTGTAGACCGTCACCTCAACCGACTCGCTCGCGAAGGCCGGGATGGCCAGCGCCAACGACAATACCGCCAATATAAGCTTCTTCATCTGGAACCTCCTTTTACCCTATTAGACAAGGAAGGCGGGAAAAAGTTCCCGGGAATCTTCGGATGCCTATTTGGCCCCCTTGATCATCCTGTTGTATTCTGCCGCTTCGCCGTAGCCCGTCCGCGAGGTTATCATCGTGCCGTCCGGCTTGGCTATGACCACAAAAGGCAGCATGTCCCCGCTTACCGAAAAACGCTTGTAGAACGCCGCACTCTGCTTCTTGTTGTCGCAGTTTATGTCGGCGATCACGTACTTGTTGACCTTCAAATCCACGGCGCCGCTCCTTATCATCTTCTTTAGATGCTGGCAGTTGCCGCAGGCCTCGCGGCCGAACATCACGAAGAGCATCTTGCCGTTCGCTTTCGCCTTGGATATGGCAGTGTCGAGGTCGTTCTCATAGGCGAAGGCGGCTGAGACGGCCAGGGACATTACGAAACCCAGTAATACGGCTTTTATAAGGTGCTTCATCTCGACTCTCCTATCAGTTCCTTTACCTCGGTTACCGGCCCAACCAGGACCGGGCCCCTCCAGATGCCGCCGTTTCCGCCCCAGTCGCTGACGCGGACGGCTATGACATTATGCTCTTTCAGCAGGCCCTTGTCAAACGCGTAAACTCTAGGCGCGTCGTAGGCGGTCTGCTTGACGGGCGGGAACTCTCCGCTCTTGCCTATCATCTGCCCGTTCAAATATGTCTCGTCGGCGTCGTCAACAGCGCCCATGCCGACCGCAAGCGGCGCATCACCCCAGCGCTTCAGCGTATCCGCCGGTATATCGAAACGCAGGCGGTACCACGCGACGCCGTCGTAATCCGGCAGGACCGCGTCTTCCCAGCGCATCGGCACGTAGGCCTCTTTCCACGCCGTATCATCGAACTCCGAAGACGCCCATTCGGGCTTATTTCCTTCGGCTATCTTCCACTTGCCCTCGAGCATCATGCTCACGGGGGTGTATATCTTTTTCGTCCGCGTCACGGTCGCCGCGCCCGGCCTTTCCAGCGACGCTTCAAATACCCGCGTAGTGCCGTATCCTTCTTCGCCGGAGGGCACCTCTATCTTTCTTACCATTTTTGTCTCGTGCGCCGCGAGGCCTATGCTTTCGTCGCCTTGCGTGATCACCTTCCCGGAGCTGTCCGAGACCTTCCATCTTTCTTTAACAGCCGCCGCCTTGGATGAGAGCGATCGCGCCCATATCCGGTCGCCTATCCAGAAGGTATCTATATCGTCCGCCGATAAGCTTCCTATATATGCCCTCTGCGCCGCGCGCTGTTTTGGCGCCTTCTTGTAGTCGCTTATGACGCTCTTGCCGTATTTGACCATCTTGTCACTGCCGAATGTCTTCCAGAGCAGGCCGTCCTCGCAATAGTTGACGAGCGACAGGAATAGCATCGCCTGGTCGAGCACGAGGTATTTGTCGCAGGTCCGGCCGTTCTTCCAGTTAACGCTGTCGCGGAATCCGAACTTTTCGGGCTTGCCCTCCACCATGAACGGCGTCCTCAATCCGTATTCCTCGAGCCGCTTCAGGTTGCTCACAACTTCGCTCGGGAACAGGCTGACCGCCAGCACGGACGCGTGGGGTGTTACCACCTCGTCCACCAATCCGCCCATGCCAAGATACGGCCCGTTCGGAGAGACGCAGGCAGACCATCCCCATACGGGCGCGCCTACCTTCGATGCGTGGAGTATCTGCGCCCACGTGAAGTTCACCGACGACTTGCCGAGGAGCGTGCCCTCGTTGTCCAGATACATGTCGCAGATGAACTGCATGAAGAGCCCGCCGCCCTGCCAGCCGTGCTTGTAATACTGGTAGCCGTAGCGGGCCTCGTCCGAGAGGTCGTGCTTGTCCCATGTTGACGCGGGCACCTTGCCCGAGGCGATCATCAGAAAATGGCCTAGTATCTTGTCCTCGCCGCGGTAGAAATAGACGGGGTTGCGCATCTGCTTCGCGGCGACGTCGAATTCATAGCATATCCTGCCTGTTGAGGCCTCGTGGAACTTCTCCCACGGTATCTCATCAAGGAAGGCCGTACAGCGCTTCGCGAGCTGCGGGAACGTCCGGCGCACGACTATCAGGCCCGCGGGGAGCTTGTTGTAGTCGGAGATGTTGTTCGGTCCGGGCTTCGCCTGCCTGCTCCTTCCTTCCGGGTCGAGCCAGTTATTATAGAGGCGGCTCCAGTTGCCGTAGGTGTCCAGGCTATCGAGGATCTTCGTGATGCGGCCGACCGCATGTTCCTCCTCTATATAGCCGAGCTTGTAGGCCATGCAGACGGAGGTCAGGTAGAGGCCGACGTTCGTGGTGTTCGTGATGTCCTTCGCCTGGTTGGAGTCATACGGGAAGCCCGTATCGGGCGAAATGTAGAAATCTATGTAGTGCCAGGTGTCTTTCATCAGCTCTTTGAGGTAGGCGCGGTCGGAGGAGGAGATATTATTGGGCCAGGGGGCGGCGAAAATGCCTGATGAGCAGCACAAGGTAAATACCAACGACATGAGAATGAATTTATTTTTCAAGTAATATCCTTTTCTTTTTCTGATAATATTATCTTTGCTTCCCTTAGATCTATCTTTGCATGATGGCCATGTTTCTCGAGCAAATGCAATAAAT
Source organism: Candidatus Omnitrophota bacterium (assembly GCA_017992785.1). Lineage (GTDB taxonomy): Bacteria > Omnitrophota > Gorgyraeia > Pluralincolimonadales > Pluralincolimonadaceae > UBA6215. The sequence goes on from JAGONY010000005.1 coordinate 4,467, forward strand.
TAGAGCCATTCAAAAGGGCTAACGGTTTGCCTTTTGCGAACGCGTATGCGTCAGGTCCGTAATCTGCCGTGGAAACAAGAATACCCTTTGTAGCTCCTTCATTTACTACGGTACCATACAAATCTCGAACAGCAGAAACACCCACCGTGTTAGTATATCGCTTTGCTTGAATAACTATCTTTCCGCCGCGAATGGGGTCTGGGTCAAAAGCTATGGCATCGACTCCACCATCTCTGCTTGCCTGGGTTACTTTAACCTCGCCTCCATTATTCTTAAATTCTTTCTCAAATAACTCTCTTATTAGATGCTCAAAATCCTCCCAATCCATTGCTGCTATATTAGTTGAGTTATCAACATTATTTGCGACAGCATAGCTTTCAACAAAACGCTTATCGGTTCTGCTCATTTCCATAATGGGCTGCACAGGTGTTAGGCTGCTTAGTTTACTGCTTGCTACTCCTTTTAAATTTCTAAAACACATCTTTGGATCAACATTTGCGAGATCAATCCCCATAAATTCGCTTTTTTTAACTTGTATACTGAGAATACAATTATTTTCTTCTTTACCAGTAGCTTTGTTAGTTGCTTTAACCCAACCATTAAAAGAAATGGCTTCAATAGCACCAACAACATCTGCTTCGAATAACTCATGAATAGATCTGAGTGTGATTTTATATATAGCTTCATCATATATTTTGTTCAACTGGGCTTCCGAAATATAGTACTCCTTTAAAACACGTCGAGCGGCGATATATTTTACTTCTTTTATTTTGGGGATACACTCTATTGCCGGATACTCATATTCCACAATTAATATCTTATTATCAGGACAATATTCTAGTTCGTAGTTTTTTGGAAATGAATCTGGATATTCTGAATTATCCAATACGATGCCACAATATTCTACAATAGCATCAATATTTTTCTCTAGGTACGCTTTTTCCATTTGATCTATTTTTGCATTATAATCAGATTGTTTTTTAAGATAGGTATTCTTTTTTTTCTCCCATTCAGCAACATCTCTCTCCCACTTCTTAACTTCATTCTCATAATCTACGTCCAGTTGTTTATTAAATTCGTCAACCGAGGATTTTTGTTTTGCCCATTCCGAAAGAGCCATAGTGTACTTGTTTTCGTATTCCTTAATTTTTTTCTCTTTTTTCGACCTAATCAGCATTTCTAGAAAAGAAAATGTGGGAGTAAACTTGTCCGATGCTTTTCTAGGCATTGGCGGATATTTCTTACTGTCTGCTTTAATGGGCTTATCTGGTGATTTTCTAGGATATCCATTATTTTTCTTTAGGCATCCCCAATCAACTTTATCATCAATAGATAACGTATGAATAAGAAGATCGTCTATTTGCCTTAAGGATTTGGCTGCATCCTCTGTTCTGGAATCCGCCTCTTCTCGGTTTATTACCTTGTTTGCATTAACTTTGCGCTTTGATTCGATTATTTTCCATTTGTCTGCCCATTTACGGGATTGCATATTAACTTTGTTTTCTGCCATATCCATTTCTGGAGCAGAAATCAATTTGTGCTCATTCAACCCTTCGTGATACATCTCCACTGTGTATCTCATAATGCGTGTCCGAGCAACATTCCAATAAGCTTGCGGTTTACCAATTCGAATCAAATCCTTACTCATATTATCAGCCTCTCATATTCATAAGTTTGACATTTGAACTCAACGGCTAGCCCTTTAATCCTGGAAGCCAGGATAGTCCGCTGGAGTGAATTGCTATAGGCCCTTATCTTCCTTCATTTTCTCCCTTTTGCAAATTAATGAGGAAAATTCTAGCATTTTTATGCGTTATTTGAGGATAAGTCATAAATGGAGATTTTGCATGTCTTTTATCTATGGTTTTTAACACTTTCACTATATCCGACTCCTTTTCTAGAGATAAAATACCTGCATTTAATAGTAATTTTGGATACCTAGATTCTGCTAAATGGGAATTTATTAATAATTCATTTTGATATCTATCTGCTATGGCGCGAATTCTGTCTTGTTTTGCAGTATAAGATCCTCTGGACACTCTTGCAAAATAAATCAATACTGCCAGCGCTAATCCAGCAATACCTATTACGATTTCCATCATTTCATCTTCCTATAACGTTTGAACTCAGCGGCGGCGACCCCTACTAACACCCTGGCGCTATCCGCTGGAGTGAATTGTTAGATGATTAATTTGTTAATTATTTTTCTCAGTAGCCTTCTCTTTAAATGGCAATAATCTTTTTATATCCGTTAAAGTAGAAAGAATCATATTTGCCCTAACTTCCCAGTCGTTAAATTCATTATCAGTAATAGGATTTCCTTGGTTCCATTGAATAAATCCAATTCCATTCTCTAAAGGTCTTTTTAAAGCCTCATCTGATACGTCAACAACAGAATGAGCCAACTTATTTCGAAATTCTTGAATTTCCTCTAAATCTTTCAGAAACTTACTATTCTTTTCCCAATAATTAGGATAATCTTTTTTAACGATTTCTATTAATATATTTCTCTTTTTATTTAAGGATACTGCCTCTGCTATCTTATAGATAAATATTTCTCTTTTACTTTCATCTTCTGTGCAAAAATATTCAGTCATGATCAATGCAATGTTTCTTTCGATTACTGCTACAAAATTTAAAAATCTTCCCCGAAAGAACCTAGCTTTTTCATGTATTTTTTGTGCTTTAATATATTTTTCATCTTGTTCATTTTTCATTATAATTTCTCATCTAACATATATTATACGAACTTCACTTTTTGTGGGTTCTTGTGCTTCCCTGTAAAACATTATAGGACATAAAAAGGGCAAATCAAGCACAATTTAGTCCTGGAAATACCCCCCTTGCCTTCTATAAACAAAAAATCTGCGTTCAAAACATCGGCTCAATTTCAGCGGAAATTGAGCTCGATTGAACGCAGAGTACATCACAAATACTTATAGCGGGATGTTATGGAGCGGGTGAGGAGAATCGAACTCCCGTGAACAGCTTGGAAGGCTGCCGTTCTACCATTGAACTACACCCGCCCGAAACACGGAAGGAAATGGTGGGCAGAGGAGGGTTCGAACCTCCGAAGGCTAGGCCATCAGATTTACAGTCTGACCCCTTTGACCGCTCGGGAATCTGCCCAAAATCCAGGTTATCAATAACCTACTCCTCGTCCAAAACGCCGGCTCAATTTTCCGAAAATTGAGCTCGGCTGGACTCGGAGTACTTCATAACTCCTTATAGCGGGAAGTTATGGAGCTGGCGACCCGAATCGAACGGGCGACCTCCTCATTACAAGTGAGGAGCTCTACCAACTGAGCTACGCCAGCCTATATCTCCAATAAATCAAACCGAGATTCGTATTTAGAAGACAGGGTAACGAATTTCTTCTGATTATTCTTTGCCGGAGTAAGCCTCAGTTTATAACCTTTTCTGCCAGCATCCGTCAGGGGTATAAAGTATACCTTATTCCCCTCTTCATTATAAACCGCTATTATATCTACGTCTTTGCTCGAATAATGTATTACTTTATGGCTATTACAGCTTCTGAACCTGACTTCTAATACGCCTTTCTTCGGCTTTATCGACTTTACCTGTATCCTCTTGAAGACCCCGTTCTTCTCGCTTACGAGGTCATAACGGACATCTTCGCCCCAAGGGATAAGTACGTTGAATCCTTGTTTCTTTAGGGTATAGGCCAAATATGCTTCAGCTGTGTCACCTTTTTGCTTTGTTATGGCCATCTATTTTGTAAAACGCTTTATTGCCTCTGGTATCTTATCCAGCAAATCCGAGGCGAGCATGCTGGCCTCGCCCTTCTCTTTCGCCGCGAGGTCGCCTGCCAGGCCGTGCAGGTAGACGCTGAGCGACGCCGCCTCGAAAGGCCCCATTCCCTGCCCTATGAACGAGGCGATCATGCCCGTGAGCACGTCACCCGTGCCGCCCTTTGCCATGCCGGGATTGCCGGTCTTGTTGACGTATTGCTTGCCTTGCGGGCGGGCGACAACGGTGCGGTGGCCCTTCAAAACGCAGACCACATTATACTTATTCGCGAAGGTTTTTGCAACTCTTTCTTTGTTACGGGAGATGTCCTCGACGCGCATACCCGTAAGGCGGGCCATCTCGCCGGGGTGGGGTGTCACCACCACCGATGCGCGCGCCCGCTTTAACAGCGGCGCGCAGCCTTCTATGGCATTCAGGCCGTCGGCGTCTAACACCATCGGCTTCCTGAGCGAGACGATGAGCTTGCGAACGAGCCTTTGCGTCGAGGGGTCGCGCGAGAGGCCGGGGCCGATCGCCACGCAATCCGCCTTCTTAGAGAATTCCATTATCGGCGCGAACGCCTTCTCGCTCAAAGCCCCCGACTTCGTCTCGGGAAGCGGCTTCGTCATCACTTCGGTAAGCTTGCGCGCGAGTATCGTATTGAGCCCCCTGGCTATGCCGAGGGTCGAAAGCCCGCTTCCGCAGAGGAGCGTCGCCCTCGCGCAGAGGGCCGCAGCGCCCGTAAAGCCCGGCGCGCCGGCGATCACCAGCACATGGCCGTAATCGCCCTTATTCGTATTCTTCCTTCTCTTTGGGATCCCGATCATCTTCCGAGGAGTATGCAGTTGCCCACGGCGTAGTTCTTCGTGTGGGATAAGCTCACTACCGCCTTCTTTACCCTGCGCCTTGCCATGAGCCGTTTCGCGGTGCCCTTGAGGACGACGTCCGGCTTGCCGCGCCTGTCGTTGATTATCTCGATGTCGGTCCAGGCGATCGGGTTCTTGCCGTCGCCGCCGAACGCCTTATAGACCGCTTCCTTCGCGGCAAAACGCGCGGCGAGGTGCTGTTCGGGTATGCCTTTCTTTTTGCAGTAGGCAATCTCACGCTTCGTATATATCTTATTGAGGAACCGCGCGCCGAACTTCTTGGCCGCGGCCTTTATCCTCTTAACCTCCACTATATCTACCCCGAATCCTTCTATCATCTTATCAGCCCTATCATCTCCCTGACGGCCTTCTCGAGCCCGACGAACGCCGCGCGCGATATTATCGAATGGCCGATGTTAAGCTCTTCCATCCCCTCTATCCGCGCTACGTCGCGGACGTTGATATAATTCAACCCGTGGCCGGCGTTGACGCGCAGGCCGAGCGAGATCGCGTATTCGGTCGCCTCTTTCAGTTTCTTTAGCTCCGCCCTCTGCGCGCGAACGCATTTCGCGTTCGAATACTCGCCCGTATGCAACTCGATGAACTCGGCGCCTGTCGCGCGGGCGGCCTTGACCTGTTTGTCGACGGGGTCTATGAACAAGCTCACTGTTATTCCGCGGCCCTGGAGCTTTTCCGTCACGGACGTTACCTTCTTGCTGAACTTCACGCAATCGAGCCCGCCCTCGGTCGTAAGCTCCTGCCGCCTTTCGGGCACGAGCGTCGCCTGGTCGGGGACGAGATCCAACGCGACTTTAACTATTTCAGGAGCGATCGACATCTCCATATTAAGTCGCGTACGGACGGTCTTTCTCAGGAGATAGAGGTCGCGGTCCTGCATATGGCGGCGGTCTTCCCTAAGGTGCGCCACGATGGAGTCGCATCCGGCGGCTTCGCAGGCGCGCGCGGCGAGCACGGGGTCGGGCTCACTGCCTCCCCTTGCCTGCCTTAAAGTGGCAATGTGGTCTATATTGACGCCGAGTATGGGCATATGCTTGGTTATCTCTGGGGTATCTCTGCGGGGGCTATGTGATGGGGGTTCTCCGGTATGTAGCCCGGGGTGCTATCGAGGTCTTCCCGCGCGTATGCCCAGATGATCACCGCGAGCACAAACGCTATTATCTTCAGCCAGAATTCCTTCGAGAATATTCCCATCGTCATTTCTTCCTGAAAAAGTTATTGACCGTGAACTTGACGTGCGGCTTCTTCTCCTTCTTAGGCCTGTAAAGAAGCGCGCGCAGGTGGTTGATGAGCCGTTCCCTGTCGAGGTCGCGCGTCAGCTTGCCCGCGTTCGCGACGGATATTATGCCGGTCTCTTCCGATACGACCACGCAGACCGCGTCGGTCTCTTCGGTAAGCCCTATCGCCGACCTGTGCCTCGTGCCGAGAAGCTTGCTTATGTCGGGGCTCTGTGATAGCGGGAAGAGGCATCCCGCGGCCACTATCCTGTCGCCGTGGACCACTACGCCGCCGTCATGCAAGGGGGTATTCGGCATGAATATCGTGTTGAGCAATTCGCTCGTGATACTGCCGTCGAGCGCCACGCCGCTCTCCGTATACGGCTCGAGAGAGACCTCCCTCTCGATGGCGATTATGGCGCCTATCTTCTTGCGCGCGAGTATCGAGACCGATTTCGCGATCTCCTCGATGGTCCTCTCTTCGGTAATTATGTTGCCGAAGACCTTCTCCCTTCCTATCCTCGCGAGGCCGCTCCTGAGCTCGGGCTGGAATACGATCAGGAAAGCGATGACGGAAAGCGCGAAGAGCTTCGTGAATATCCAGTTTATTACGTCGAACCTCATCTGCTGCGTAAGCAGGAATATGACGGCGATGATTATGATCCCGCGTAATACCTGTACCGCCCGCGTTCCCCTGACAAACTCGAGCAGTTTATATATGATATACCAGATGATGCCTATCTCGATGATGGGTTTCCACACCACAATGATAAGCTGCATCGGTGTCTTCGCCTGCGAGAAATCGAATAATAGGTCAACCATGTATTATGGCTTCCGTCACCTGTAACGCCTGTTTCATCTGTTTTACGTCGTGCACCCTGACTATATCGGCGCCGTTTTGCACCGACAGGGCTACCGACGCCGCAGTCCCGAACTGCCTCTCGTCCTCCCGCGCCCCGGCTATCCTGCCTATGAACCGCTTGCGAGAGGGCCCTACCATCACCGGACAACCCAGCGACCTGAACTCCCTCAGCCGCCTAAGTATCGCCAGGTTATGCTCAACCGTCTTCCCAAACCCTATGCCGGGGTCGATCACTATGCTGTCATCCCCTATCCCGGCGGCCTTTGCGGTCTCGATGCTCTCCCTTAAGCTCGAGCATATCTCGCCGATAAGGTCCTTGTATACCGGGTCATCCTGCATCGTCGCCGGAGTGCCCTTCATATGCATCAGCACAATCGCCGCCTTACGCCGGCTTACTAACTTCGCTATCCCGCGGTCCTTCCTGAGCCCGGAAACGTCGTTTACCATCGAAGCGCCCGCGTCAAGCGCTTCGCGCGCGACCTCCGATTTCGTCGTATCGACGGAGATCGGCACCTTTATCTTCCTCGCGAGTTCCTTTATGACCGGTATCACGCGCCTGCATTCTTCCTTTGCCGGAACTGTCCTTGCGCCAGGCCTCGTCGACTCGCCGCCTATATCTATTATGTCGGCGCCCTGCTCTTGCATCTTCAACGCGCGCGCCACCGCGTATTCCTTGTCAAAATACATGCCGCCGTCGGAGAATGAATCCGGAGTGACGTTCAATACACCCATTATATGCGCGCGCTTGCCGAGATTCAATTTATATTTCCCGGCCCGCAGGACGCGGCCCTTGCCTGCGCATCCCTCTTCGAGCGCCGATATCATCCTTCCGAGCGGCGCGAGCCCGAGAGGCTGCTTCCGCAGTTTCTCGCAGAGGCGCGCCAGCTGCGCCGCGGAACCGATGATGATGCCGTCGGTATTCTTCTTCCTTTTTATGAACGCGTCCCACGCGACGGCGCAGTCGCCGCCGGCCGAAAGCATCTCCTGCTTCAGGATGTTGAACGCGTCCGAGCTCAGCCCGGAGACCTTTATCACCCTCGAAACGGACTTCGGGGCCATTATGCCCACACCGCCTTTATGGACATCGAGCGCGCGCAATTCGCGGGCGGCTTCCTCGATATCCCTTATCTCCAATACGCGCAGTTCCATTTAGAGCCCCAGCAGTTCTTTTATCTCTTTGACGTCGAGGACTTCCTTCTCGAGCAGTTTTTCCGCGAGCGCCTTGAGCTTGTCTTTGTTATCGAGCAGGGTCTGCTTCGCGCGGTCGTAGCATTCGTCGACTATTCGCTTCTCTTCCTGGTCGATCAGCAGGGCTGTCTGGTCGCTGTAATTCTTCTCCTCGTAGAGGTCCCTGCCGAGGAATATCTGCTCCTGTCTCTTGCCGAAAGCCATGTTGCCGAGCTTGTCGCTCATGCCGAATTCGGTTATCATGCGGCGCGCCATCTCCGTCGCGACCCTTATGTCGTTACGCGCGCCCGTCGTGACGTCACCGAAGATTATCTCCTCCGACGCCCTGCCTCCGAGCGCCATCGTTATCTCGGCGAGAAGCTCGTTCTTAGATTTATAGTATTTGTCTTCCGCGGGAGCGGTCAGCGTGTAGCCGCCCGCCATGCCCCTCGGCAGTATAGTTACCTTATGCAACGGCTCGACCTTCGGTATCAGCAGCGAGAGAAGCGCGTGCCCGGATTCGTGGTACGCGGTTATCTCCTTCTCGTGCGCGCTGATAACGCGGCTCTTGCGCGCCGGGCCCGCGATGACCCTCTCTATCGATTCCCCGAGCTCGTCCATCGTGACGGCCTCCTTGCTCCTTCTCGAAGCGAGCAGGGCCGCCTCGTTGACGAGGTTTGCCAGGTCCGCGCCCGAGAACCCTACAGTCCTCTGCGCGAGGACTTTCATCTCGACTTCAGGCGCGAGCTTTATGTTCTTCGCGTGTACCTTCAGTATCGCTTCCCTGCCGACGATATCCGGCTCGGTAATATAGACAACCCTGTCGAACCTTCCCGGGCGCAGCAGCGCCCTGTCCAGCACGTCGGGCCTGTTCGTCGCGGCGATGACAATGACGCCTTCCTGGGTGCCGAAGCCGTCCATCTCGACGAGCAGAGCGTTCAAGGTCTGTTCGCGCTCGTCGTTGCCGCCGCCTACACCCGCAAAACGCTGCCTGCCAACAGCGTCTATCTCATCAACGAATATTATGCATCCCTTGCCGCCTATCTTCGCGGCGCGCTTCGCTTCTTCAAAGAGGTCGCGCACCCTTGACGCGCCGACTCCGACGAACATCTCGACGAAATCGGAACCGCTTATCGAAAAGAACGGAACTCCAGCTTCGCCCGCAACCGCTTTCGCCAGGAGTGTCTTACCGGTGCCGGGCGGGCCTATCAGCAGGACGCCCTTCGGTATCTTTCCGCCGAGGCGCGTGAACTTGCGCGGGTCCTTCAAAAACTCGATTATCTCCTGGAGTTCTTCCTTTGCTTCGTCTACGCCCGCGACGTCATGGAAGGTTACCTTGACCTGCCCGCCCATGAACTGCCTGGCCCGGCTCTTGCCGAACGACATTATCCTTCCGCCTCCCGCCTGCGCGCTGCGCGAGAGATACAGCCAGAAACCTATAAGCAGCAGAATGGGAACAAAACTCCAGAAAAAATTCGCCCAGAACGGGTTCGGGACGTTAACACTAAAATCCTTTACGTTTTCGCGCATCAGCTTCGTCAGTTCGGGATCGAACTCGGTGATATAGACCTTATAGAGCGAATTGTCCTTGAGCTTGCCCTGGACGGCATAGTCCTTCTTGACGGCCGTCTCGACCTGTTTGCCCGCGACGAGCGTCGTGAACGCCGATAAGCTTATCTCTTTCGGCTGCTGCATCATGAGCGGCTCGTTCTTCAGCAGGCCCGACAGGTAGAAAAATACCGTCAGCAATATCAGCGCGACAACGACTCGCTGCATCACCGGCGGCATCTGGTTATTGTTCTTTTTCCTCTTGTGTCCGTTTGCCATGTGTTTTCCTTTTTGGGGACTTGATTATAACAGAAAGCCGCGGGACAAGGCAAGCAAATTAGGGCTTTTTATACGAGACCTTAAGCACGCGTTTCGTGCCCTTCGTGACCTTCACTTCGTCGGAGAGGCGCACCCCGCATACCCATATTATCCGCCTGCCGCATACGAGCAGCGGCACCGAGGCCCTCGACTCCCTCGGCACTTTCATGTCCACGAAAAGGTCCTGGAGCTTTTTACTCCTGGCCATGCCGAGCGGCCTGAACCTGTCGCCCTTCTCCCAGGTCCTTATGTATAACGGGCCGTTCACGCTGTCGAGGTCGATATATTCCTGCGTCTTCGGCTTGCCGGGCCCCGCAGTGCGCGACTTCACGCGTTCCGCCTTGAACCTCAGCCCCAATTCAGGTATGTATGCCGAACCTGGGACAGGCAGCCGTTTGTATATGCCCGGAAGGACGGGCTCATCCTTTACCATCGAGAATACGATATAATTCCCCGACCGGACGGCCCTCGCTTTCCCCGGCAGGTCCACGGCGCGTTTCCCGCGCGGCCGCATCAGCTCCTCGATATCCTCGATATGCGAATAGTCGAGGTTGCGCAGGCCCCCCCTCGCGGAACCTATCGCCTTGCGCAGTATCCCGCGCTCGATGCCTACCGGCATCCCCGACATCCTGCCGATATCTAAGATGACGGCGCCGCCTTTCATCCTCGCGCATTTGCGGTACGCCTTATCGACCGCAGCCGAAAGCGCTTCGTGATCATGCATGAGGTTCCGGGCGCTGCGCGCGAGCACTTCTTTTATGTTCGGGTTATATTTTTTAAGATACGACATCAACTCGTACCGGACCCTGTTCCTCAGGAACTTCTTCATCCGGTTGGTCGAGTCCTGGCGCGCGCGGACCTTCAGCCCGGAGAGGTAGCCCTCGACATCTTTCCTCCGTCGCTCGATAAGGGGCCTTACCACCATCACGCCGCCGAGCGGCCTCTTCGGGGGTATCCCTCGCAGCCCGCCGGTACCCGAGCCGCGTATTAGGCGCATCAGTACAGTCTCTGCCTGGTCGTCGAGCGTATGGCCCAAGGCGATCTTATTCGCGCCGGCTTCTTTCGCCGCATCGAGAAGGAAACCGTATCTAATTTCCCGCGCCGCTTCCTCGAGCGACATGCCCGATCCCTTCGCGCCGGCGGGTACGTCTATCTTTTTGAATATCATCGGCAACCTGAGCTTCCGGGCGAGCTTGCTTACGTACTCCTTATCCTTGAGCGTTTCCGCGGAAGAGCGGAACATATGGTCGAGGTGGGCGACATGCAGCTTCAGCCCGTATTCGCGCTTGAGCGCGTCGAGCGCTAATAGCAGGGCGGTCGAGTCCGGCCCGCCCGATACCGCGACGACGACCCTGTCGCCCTTATCGAGCAGCCCGTATTTTTTTATAGTGTCCCTGACGCCGTTTATGAACATCCGTTACTCGTAGGCGACCTCGTCGAGGTAGAATGTGCAGCCCTTCGGGTTCAATTTCCCGTCGGCGGTCCAGCAGAACCCTCCGGAGATGTTGGAGAGGTCCCTTCCCGTCAGGTCTATCGAATACTGTTTCCACTGGGAGCCGAGCTTCAGCTCGTTCAATTCCTTGGTAACCGTATCGGGGAAATCGCCCTTCACGCCGCCCATCTTTATGCTGACTACCTCCCTGCCGGTCTCGCCGCGGATCCAGAAAGAGAGCCGTTTATGCCCCGAGAGGTCCATGCCCTTCTTGCCGCCCCAGTTGTTCTCCGGGTATAGCCAGTATACCCCTGCCCATCCCTGCGAGGCGCCCTTTGAATTGTCGTATGTCCATTTCGAGCAGAACTTCCCGGTCTTCGGTTTTACCGTGCAGTTAGGATCGGCTTTTATGCAGCCGACGTCTCCCATCCATCCGCTCGGCGCGAATACGCCTTTGCCTTCCTCGTATACGATGACCTTCTTGGCGGGCTTCATGCTGCGCGACGAGGACGCCTTCTTCATTACCTGCGCGTGCGCGGAAGATACGACGGAGAACGCCAACAGGCAAAGCAAGAGCTTCTTCATGGGTACCTCCTTTTTGGGCCTTCTATGAATGAATCTGGTGGCGGCGATCCGAATTGAACGGATGACATAGCGGGTATGAGCCGCTCGCTCTAACCATCTGAGCTACGCCGCCATCATATTTTGTGCGGGATAAGGATGATTATATTATCACAAATACTTCAGTTTGGCAATAAGTCGCAGAAGTAATAGCGGTTGTCCCTCAGGACTATCTCGCCTTTGGTAAAATCCACCTTTTCGCGGAATATCGGCCCGTCGTATACGAAAGAGTGGAATTCGCCGTTCTCGCCGCACGGGTCGACGCCCGCCGGCAGGTCCGCCAGGAACGACGCGTCGAACTCCCTGCCGACAAAGCTTTTATCCAACAGGGCCGTATCCACGCACGTTATCACGGACTTGAAACCGAGGACTATGAACCTGCGCGCAAGCTCCGCGCTTCCGCGTTTCCAGAGCGGGTATACGCCTTCCATTCCTATTCGCGCGAGGTTGTCATCCTTGTATTTCTTGACGTCCTCAAGCGCTATATCGCCCGCGGCGTTAAGCAGAACGCCGTTTCCGAAGTACCTCTGCATGACCTCGCGGATCTTCGACTCGTTCTCCTCGATGGTCGCGCCCTTCTTCATGAGCGCCTTCTCGAGCGTAATGCCGAGTGCCTTCGCCTGTTTCTCTAGCAGGACGGTCCTGACGCCGTGCATGCTTATCCTGTCGTAATCCTTCGTGACGGTGGTCAGCAGCGCGGCGATATCGTACTCCCCGCTCCGGACCAGTTCGTAAAGCGCGAGCGCGCTGTCCTTGCCGCCGCTCCACGAGAATATCACTTTCTTCTTCATCTGTATCCCTCTGTATCCAAAGTAATATGCTTAAAGCCCAACGCGCGGAGCCCTCTTATCGTCTTCTTCCCGAGAGAGAGCGCCTTCTTCATTTGCCGCCTCTCCACTTCTATCCTCGCGATGTCGCCGTGCGCCCGCACGCGCAGCTGCCCTTGGCCGATATCGCGCCTGACCAGCTCCTCCGCCTTCTCCACCCTGAGAAGGACGTCTCTCGTTATCGGAGTGCCGCACGGTATCCTCGTGGCGAGACAGGCGTTCGCCGGCTTGTCCCAGGTCGGAAGCCCCGCCTTTTTCGACAGGGCGCGTATGCGCGCTTTTGTCATTCCGGCTTCCTCGAGCGGGCTCAGTATCCCGAGTTGTTTCAGCGCGAGCCGCCCGGGCCTGTAAACTTTCCTGTCGTCGAGGTTGCTCGCGTCGACGACTGTCCGGTATCCCCTTCTTGCGGCTTCCTTCTTTATCAAAGAAAATATCTTCTTCTTGCAGTAATAACACCTGAGAGGCGTGTTGGCCCTGATCCTCGGGTCGGACAACAACCTCGCCTTGATGACGGCATGTCTTACGCCGAGTGACCTTGCCAGGCGCGCGGCTTCGCGCATCTCCGGGCGCGTGCCGAACTCCGAACTGACCGTAACGGCGAGAACGTTCCCGCGGCCGAGCGCGTCACTCAGCGCCCTGAGAAGGAATGCCGAATCCGCGCCCCCCGAGAAAGCGACCGCTACTCTATCCATCCGCCGCCCAATACCTTCTCCCCGTCGTAGACTACCAGCGCCTGCCCCGGGGTTATCGCGTGCTGCGGCTCGTCGAAGACCGCCTTTACCCTGCTCGCCGACAAAGGCATTACCCTGCATGCCGACTTCGGGTGGTTGTACCTTATCTTCGCCTGCGCGCGGACCGGCTTTGAAAGGCCGGCTTTGCTCATCCAGCGGACATTGTCCGCCGTGAGCTCCCTGCCCTTCACTTCGCCGGCGTCGCCCACTATGACCTCGTTCCTTCGCGGGTCGAGCTTTACTACATAGATGGGCCTTCCCGCCGCTATCCCGAGCCCTTCCCTTTGCCCTATCGTATAGAACGCGATGCCCTTATGCATGCCCAGATATTTCCCGCCGGTATCGACGACCTTGCCGGGCCTGATGCCCCTGGCCCTGCCGCGGATGAACTCCCTGTAACCTTTACCCCTGATAAAACATATATCCTGGCTCTCGGGCTTGTCATGCACCGTTTTCAACCCCGCCGCCTTAGCGATCTTTTTGACTTCCGCTTTTTCAATATCCCCGAGAGGGAACAACAAGCTCCTGAGCTGGCGCTGGCCCAGGTCAAACAGGAAGTACGACTGGTCTTTCGACCTGTCCGCGGCCTCCCTGATGAAATAACGCCCCGACGCGCTGTCGCGGCCGAGGCGCGCGTAATGGCCCGTAGCGAGAAAGTCCGCGCCGAGGGCTTTCGCCTTTTCGAGCAGTTTCCCGAATTTGATCTTCCTGTTGCAGACGACGCACGGGTTCGGCGTCCTGCCCTTAAGGTATTCGGAGCAAAAATACTTTATGACATCGCGCTCGAATTCCCTGCGGTAGTCCACGACACGGTGAGGGATACCCAGCCTGCGGGCGGCCCGACCCGCGTCACCGGAAGGCGCGGAAGACAGCCGCATCGTCAGCCCGATGACGTCGAAGCCCTGCTTCTTCAATAAAAAAGCGGCGACCGATGAATCCACGCCGCCGCTCATTGCGACAACGACTCTCTTCACTTCTTCTTATGCTTTCCCCTGTATGCCGCGTATGCGGCCAAAAGGATGCCCGCGGTTATTATCATAACGCCTGCCGGGTTGAACCTCTTCGATACCGCCGTCAACCTGTACTCCTTCATCTGGAAATCATCGCTGTTGAACTTCCATGTCACCGTGCCGGACTTTATGCCGCTCGTGTTCGCCTCGACGACCTGTCCGGGCAGGGTGACGGATACCTTGAACGAGTATCCCATGAATAACGGCCATCCGTATACCCCGAACGCGTCGTCGTAATTGCTTTCATTGAGCGACTCGCCCATCGCCGAGAGTTTCTCGTCTATCTTTTCGTGCAGCGCGAGGAGCCTGTCGTAAACGCGTTTCCTGTCCTGGCCCTTGTCCATTGAAACGATATAGTCGGCCATATAACCTGCGAAAACCGTCTCTTCATACTGCGCCTCGAACTCCGCCATCTTCGCCTTGTTCGCGGCGCTGTCGTTTCCTTCTAACGACTTACGCCCGCTCGTAAGGAATTCCCTGACAAAATAGTCATAATACGGTCTGAACCTGCCGTCGAGGAACGACCTCACCTCTGCCTTCTTCACGGAGCGCGGGAACGCCTTCGCGACCTCATCCGACATTATCTCGAGCGCCGAACCGTACCACCCGTCGCAGAACGCGCGTATCTTCGCCTGGTCCGCGCAGTCCCTGTAGACCTCCTCATACCTGTATGTCGTGAAGACCATGCCCTTGCGTATATCGAGGGAGCATTTGTTGCCGGAGACATTCGACGGGTCCGCGCCCTTTCTTATGTAGTCGGGCTCGAGATCCCCTATCTCCCTGAATTCCCTCTTTACCTCGTAGACATGGAGCGGCGGCTTGCCCTCGACATAGCTGTCGAGTTTCCAGCTGCCGCCCTCCGGGAGCGCATAATACTTCAGCAGCTCTTCTTTCTCGCTCGCGCCGTCAGCGGTATAGGTCGTTATCCTGAAACCTGATCCGTCACTGTTGACCTTCGAGACCGCCGAGATATCGATGAAGCAGCCGTTGATAGCTACCGAGGCAGCCAGCAACAGGAAAGCTATTAACGCTCTCTTCATTAAACTCCCTTAAGGTACCTGTCCATCGCGGCCGCGGCCTTCTTGCCAGCGCCCATCGCGGCGATGACCGTGCCTTCGCCGGTGGTTATATCGCCTCCCGCGAAGACGCCTTTTATCGATGTCATGCAGTTCTCGTCTATGATGAGCTCGCCGCTCTTCTGGTCCACCGCGATCCCCTTGGACGTGCGCGGTATCAGCGGGTTCGGGCCCTGGCCGACGGCTATCACGACCGTGTCGACCGGCATCGTATATTCGGAGCCCTTTACCGGCACCGGGCGCCTGCGGCCGCTCGCGTCCGGCTCGCCGAGCTCCATCTTTATGCATGTCATGCTCTTGACTTCGCCCTTCTCGTTGCCTTCTATCGAAAGCGGGGCCGTCAGGAAGCGGAACTCTATCCCTTCTTCCTTCGCGTGTTCGACCTCGGCGCGCCTCGCGGGCGCTTCATGCTCGCTGCGCCTGTATACGATCATCGCTTCTTTTGCGCCGAGGCGCTTGGCCACGCGCACGCAGTCCATCGCTGTATTACCCGCTCCTACTACAGCCACCCGCTCGCCTATCCTGACGGGCGTCTTGTATTTCGGGAATTCATATGCGTGCATGAGGTTCACTCGCGTCAAAAACTCGTTCGCCGAGTAGACGCCGTTGAGGTTCTCGCCCGGTATGCCGAGGAAATACGGCAATCCGGCGCCCGAGCCCACGAATACCGCTTTATAACCGTCCTTGAAAAGGTCGTCGATCGTTATGGTCCTGCCGACGAGGATATTATAGTTGATCTCGACGCCGAGCGACCTTATATACTCCGTCTCCCTGTCGAGTATGACCTTCGGGAGGCGGAATTCTGGTATGCCGTACCTGAGCACTCCGCCGCTGTTGCTCAGCGACTCGAACAGCGTGACCTTGTAGCCGTATCTCGCGAGGTCCGCCGCGGCCGTAAGCCCGGCAGGGCCCGCGCCGACGACGGCGACCTTAATGCCGTTCTTTTGCGCGGCCGGCGATGCCTTGCCTGCCCCGGTATTCACGGCTTCCCAGTCCGCAACGAAACGCTCAAGCGCGCCGATGGCTATGGATTCCTTCTTTGCGGCAAAAGTGCAGACGGCCTCACACTGGGTCTCCTGCGGGCAGACGCGGCCGCAGACAGCCGGAAGGTTATTCTTCTCTTTTATCTTCTGTATCGCGCCCCTGAAGTCCTTCTTCGCGATAAGCTTGATGAACTCGGGGATATCCACCTCTACCGGGCATCCGCTGCAGCACGGCTTCTTCTTGCACGCTATGCAGCGCTGCGCTTCGAGGACCGCCTGTTCTTCGGTGAACCCGAGCGCGACTTCCTTGAAATCCTTGTTCCTTTCATTCGGTTCCCTGCATCCGAGCACCTGACGTGATATTTTAGCCATGTTAAGATTCGAGCGCGCTCCTTTCCTCGGCGAGAAACCTCTTATTCCTCATTGTGAGCTCGTTGAAATCGACCTTGTAGCCGTCGAACTCGGGCCCGTCGACGCACGAGAAACGCGTCTTGCCCTCGATAGTGCAGCGGCACGACCCGCACATGCCCGTGCCGTCGAGCAGGATAGCGTTCAAGCTCACGATAGCGGGTATGCCGGTCGGCCTCGCGGTCTCCACGACGGCCCTCATCATCGGTATCGGGCCGCAGCAGATGATGCGGTCGATCTTCTCTCCGCGCGCGAAGAGTTTCTTGAGCGCGTCGGTCACGAGCCCCTTCTCGCCGTAGCTGCCGTCGTCGGTCGTGATCATGACCTCGTCGGCAAGCTTCCTGATAATATCCTCAAGTATCACGAGTTCCTTGCTCCTCGCTCCGAGGATCGTTATTACCTTGTTCCCTTTATCTTTAAGCGCCTGCACGACGGTAAGAAGCTCCGCCGAGCCGACGCCGCCGCCTATCATCACTACCGTCCCGAACTTCTCTATCTCGCTCGGGTTGCCGAGCGGCCCGAGTATATCCTGTATCTGGCCGCCTTCCTCTATCGCGCACAGGTCCTTTGTCGACTTTCCGAGTTCCTGTATTATCATCGTCAAGTGCCCCTTTGCCTTGTCGATGTCACAGATCGTCAATGGGATCCTTTCCGCGAACTCGTTCAACCTGACGATCACGAACTGCCCGGGTTTTGCCTCTCGCACAACCATCGGCGCCTCGACTTTGAGGAGGGTTATAGTGCTGGCTAAAACCTTCTTTTCCACAACCTTATGCATCTAGAGTCACTCCTTGTTGATTTGTTTTTTGCCGCTCTCTTCCAACGTCTTCACCAGGTCCGTCAATACGGAATTCACCGGCGTCGCGATGCCGAGGCCCGCGCCTTCGGCCGCTATCGCGCCGTTAATGTAATCTATCTCGGTCCCCTGCCCGTCGAGCACGTCCTGGAGCATCGAACATATGTTGTTGCCGCAGGCGGAGCATACGGACTCGATCTTTTTCACGGGATCGGTGTACTGCAAATTTACCCGGCGCCTTTTCGCGACCTTTACCGCTTCCATGACCGCCTGTTTCATGATATTCCGCGTCCACTCGTACTGGAACAGGTCCCCGTTCTTAAGGCGCGTGATGGCCCCGAGCGCATTTATGCCCGTATTTATTATGAGCTTCGACCAGATCACGTCCTTTATGCTGTCGGATATCTTCGTCTCAAAGTTCGCTTTCTTAAGGACGGCGGCCACTTCCTCAAGCCGGCGGCGGGGTATATACCACTTCTTCACGTCCTTGCGCGGCGCGGGGGTATACCACCTGCCTATTATTGTCTCGCCTTTTCCGGAGTGCCGGATGCGGCCGTCGGCAAGGTATGTGGATCCGTGCATCGTGACCCCGCCTATGACCTTCTCCTGGCCTATGATCTCGGCTATCGCCTCCTCGTTCCCGAGGCCGTTCTGCAGCGTCAGCACGAGCGTATTGTCGCCTATTACCGCCTTCGCCTCTTTTATCGCGTCCTCAGTGTCGTACGACTTGACGCAAACGACGACGAGGTCAGAGACGCCTATATCCTTCGCGTCGCAGGTCGCCCGGACCTTCGCGCTGAATTCGCCGGTCCCCTCTACCTTTATGCCGTCCTTGTTTATCTTCCTCGCGCGCTCCTGGGCCTTATCGAGAAGCCATACATCCTCGCCGGACTTTACCAAAGAAGCGGCAACGAGACAACCAAGCGCACCGGGGCCTATTACCGTGATCTTCATTTGGCTCTCCTGTTCGTCTTCAGTTTCCTCAGCTCGGACTTGTTCATTTCGAAAGAGTGTTCTTTCGACGGGAACTTCCCTCCCTCGACGTCTTCCCTGTACCTTTTGAACGCGTTCGCCAGCTGCGGCCACAGGTCGGCGTATTTCTTCACGAATCTCGGGGTGAACCTGTCGTACATGCCTATCATATCGTTTGTCACGAGGACCTGCCCGTCGCAATACGGGCCCGCGCCGATGCCTATCGTCGGTATCTCCAGCTTGGAGGTGATCAGCCCCGCGAGCTTATCCGGCACGCATTCGAGCACGATCGCGAAGCACCCGGCCTTCTCGAGCGCGACGGCCGAATCGATGAGCCGGCGCGCGCTCTTCGCGTCCTTGCCCTGGACCCTGAACCCGCCGAGCTGCGTCGCCGTCTGCGGCGTAAGGCCTATATGCCCGAGGACCGGTATCCCGGACCTTGTCAGGGCCGTGACCGTGCCCGCCATCTCCGAGCCGCCTTCTATCTTGACCGCCCCGCATCCGCCTTCCTTTATGAACCTGCCGGCGTTCCGTATCGTCTCTTTCTCCCCGATGTTATAGGTCATGAAAGGCATGTCTCCGACCAGCAGCGCGTATTTGATGCCGCGCCGCGCAGCCTTCGAATGGTGCACCATCTCGTCCATTGTCACGGGTATCGTCGAGTCGTATCCGAGGACTGTCATCGCGAGCGAATCCCCGACGAGTATCATGTCCATGCCCGCCTCGTCAATGAGTCGGCCTGACGGGTAATCGTAGGCGGTAAGCATCGTTATCTTCCTGCCTTCAATCTTCTTCTTGCGGATATCGGGTATTGTGACCTTCCTGCGCTCCATGGGCATCACGACCTTTCCTTCATCAGCGATTTCACGATACTGACCGCCTCGATCGCGTCGCGCGCGTATGCCGACGCGCCTATCTCCTTCGCGAACGCCTCGGTCACGACCGCGCCGCCTACTATCGTCTTGAAATTAAGGCCTTTCTTCTTCAGCTCCCTGACGACGCGCTCCATCTGTATCATCGTCGTCGTCATCAGCGCGCTGAGGCCGATTATATCCGCTTTCTTCCTGACCGCTTCTTTAATTATCACATCGGCCGTAACGCTCCTGCCGAGGTCGTATATCTTATAGCCGTGGTTCTCGAGGACGGATATCACGATGTTCTTGCCGATATCGTGTATATCGCCCTCCACGGTCGCTATGACTATGGTGCCTTTATCCTCCTGCTCGCCCGGCTTGATCTCTTTCTTCAGGCGGCCGAACGCGCGCTGGACGGACTCCGCCGAGAGTATTACCTGCGGCAGGAAATATTCCCTCCTGCCGAATTTCTCGCCGACTATTTCGAGCGCCGGTATCAGGATATCGCTGTTTATCTCGGCCGGGCCTATGCCCTGCGCGAGCGCCTCTTCGACATAGTAGGAGATATTGTCCTTGTCCCCGTAGAGGACCGCTTCCTTTAGCCGGCCCCTGACGTCTTTGGGCGTATCCTTGCAGGACGCGGCTACGCCTTTCTTCGTTGCTTCTGCCGCGGGGCTCAAGGCATCCTTCAGGAACTTCTTTACCCCGGCATCGGTGGCCGGGCGTTTTTTCTTTTGCTTGGCGACCCAGAACATGTTGTCGTCGCTCGGGTTGATTATCGCGAGATCCAGCCCGAATGCCAGCGCCAGCCCGAAGAAATCCGCGTTTATCTTCCTCCTGTTCGGCAGGCCGAACGAGATGTTGCTGACGCCGAGTGATGACGAAAAACCCTTCTTCTTCAGCGCCTTTATCGCCTTAAGCGTCTCTTTTACCTGCTCCGGCTTTGCCGATATCGCGAGCGTCAGCGGGTCGACAATTATATCCTCTTTGCGTATGCCCAACGCCACGGCTTTCCTGATGACGCCTTCGGCGATCTTTACGCGCGCGGCGCAGTCCTTGGGTATGCCGCGGCTGTCCAGCGCCAGCACGAGGATCGCGGCGCCGTATTTTTTCGCGAGCGGCAATATCGAGCCGATCCTCTCTGTCTCGCCGTTGACAGAGTTGATGAGCGGTTTGCCCGCGGCTTCCTTAAGCGCCGCTTCTACGGCAAAAGGATTGGCGCTGTCTATAGACAAGGGCGCCTCGCTGACCGCCTGGGCCGCCTCGACGGCGGCCGCTATCGCATCCTGCTCCCGTGTGCCCGGCACGCCGACGTTCACGTCGAGTATATCGGCGCCTTTCCTCGACTGCTCTATCGCTTCGCGCCTTATGATTATATTCTTTCCCTGCCTTATCTCCTCCTGCAGGTCCTTCTTTCCGGTCGGGTTTATCCTCTCGCCGATTATGAGCGGCCTCGTCTTCGCGCCGAGCTCCACTACCTTCGTCCTCGACGATAACCTGAAGGCGGGCACATACACCCTCTTCGCGGGCTTGCGCTTCTTCAGCGCGTACCTTATCTCTTTTATGTGCTCGGGCGTGGTGCCGCAGCATCCGCCTATTACGTTCACGCCCAGTTTCGCGAACGTAACGGCATATTTCGCGAACGACTTCGGTGTCTCGGGAAAATATGTTTTGCCCGAACGCAGTTCCGGCAGGCCAGCGTTCGGCTGGCAGGATATGAACCTGTCGGTCAACGGGGATATCTGCTTTATGGCATTTATAAGCTCTTTTGGGCCGGTGGAGCAATTCGTGCCGATTATATCCGCGCCGAGCGAATTCAGCAGGACCGCGAACGCCGCCGGCGTCGTGCCGTAAGTGCTGCGCTCGCCGCCTTCGAAGGTCATCTGCGCCTGTATGGGCAGGCCGCCGATCTCCTTCGCCGCTATCACCGCCGCCTTGACCTCCTTGATGTCGGCGAACGTCTCGAGGATGATGAGGTCGCATCCGCCTTCCTTGAGTTTCCTTATCTGGTCCTCGAACGCCTTGACCGCCTCATCAAACGACAGGTCGCCGAGCGGTGTTATCTGCCTGTCGAGGGGGCCCACCGAGCCGGCGACGTATACCTTCCTTGAAACGCATGCCGAGGCGACCGAGCGCGCGATGCGCGCTGCTTCATAATTTATCCTGTCGGCGTCCTTCTCGAGCCCGTACGCGGCAAGCTTCAGTTTGCTGGCCCCGAATGAGTTCGTCTCGATGACATCCGCGCCGGCGTTTATGTAATCCCTGTGTATCTTCTTCACTATCCCGGGATCAGATATGTTCAATTCTTCCGGGCAGGCTCCCGCCTTCAGCGCCCCGGACTCCTGCAGGACCGTTCCGAACGCGCCGTCGAATATCAATATCTCATCTTTTAGCCGTGCGAGTATTCCCTTCATATACCTTCCTTACGGGTTTCGCGCCGGTCCTGATAAGCCCGATACAGGCGGTCACCGATTTCTCCGGCACCATTATATAGCTCTTCGTCGCCTTTATGCCTATCCTCGAGGCCTTCAGCGCCTTCAATACCTTCCCCTGGTCGAAGACCGACCAGTCGCCGTACCCGGGGCTGAAACGCGTGACCGTCGAGAACCCTTCGGCGCGCGCGTTCTTCGTCACGACGCGGTCTATCTCGTCGGCAAGCGCTTCCGCCGCTTCCGAGCCGACGGCGTCGAGGACTGTCGCGGACGCTATCTCCCCTCTCTTCACGTAATCGTTGACCTTCTCCCCGAGCCCTTTGCCTATCGTGCAGGCGAAGAGCGCGGCTTTCGCCGCCCCCTTCAGGTGCTTCGACAGGGACTCGCTCTTTATGCGAGGCCCCGACGAACCGAACCTTACGGCGCCTCCCTTTACCGTGATATCGAATACCGCGAAGACGGCCTTAGTTTCGACTAACGAATGCCCCTCGTCCATTTTGCCCGCAATGAAGGAGAGTATCCTGCCGTCCGCCTTTGTCTTGTATTTCGCGTACTTCAGGCGTGACAGGACAAGGTCCGAAGGTATTTTTATCGGGATGTTCTTCAGAAAGACGATCTCAGGCCTCCTAGAGCCCGGCCTTATCCAGTATCTGCGGGATAAGCTTGTTCCAGCCCAACGACATGATATGCACACCGCCGACCAGGCCCTTCAGTTCTTTTATCGTGCGCGCGGCGATCTCGGCTGCCTTCTGCTGCCTGTCGGAGGCGCCTTCTATCTCCGCGATAAGGTTGTCCGGGACGAATATCCCGGCGACATTCTTATTCATGAACCGCGCCATCTCCGGCGACTTTATCAGTATTATGCCGGCGATGATGCACGTATTGAAGCCCTTTACCCTGTCGGTGAATTTGGCGAACGCTTCGACGTCATATACACCCTGCGTCTGGAAGAACTCCGCGCCCGCGTTTATCTTCTTCTCGAATTTTATCAGCTCCGGCTCTATCGGATCCGCTCCGGGATTCACGACCGCTCCTATGCAGAACCTCGGCGCGCCCTTCAACTCCTTGCCCGCCAGGTCCCTGCCCGCTTCAAGCATGCGCAACGCCCCGATAAGCTGCACGGAATCGAGGTCGAATACCGGCTTCGCCTCCGGATGGTCTCCGCGCATCGGGTGGTCGCCGGTAAGCACGAGGATGTTCTCGATGCCCAGCGCAGCGGCGGAGAGCGCGTCCGACTGCAGCGCTATCCTGTTGCGGTCACGGCATGTCAGCTGGTAAACCGGCTCGATCCCTTCCCTCTGAAGAAGCGACGATACGGCGAGGGAACCCAGCCTCATGACCGCGCTCTGCGAGTCGGTCACGTTTATCGCGTCGACGCGTGATTTTAACAGTCCCGCTTCCTGAAGCTGCGACTGCACGTCTATGCCCTTCGGCGGGCCGATCTCGGCCGTTATAATGAATTTCCCGTTCCTGATCTTTTCTTTTAAGGTCATCATTGCCTCTTCCTGACCGCGTCTACGGCGATCTTGCGCGGTTTCACCGACTTCGAATGGTCCTTCGGCGGAAGGATCTTTTTCATGTTATCGAGTCTTCCGGTGTTCTTCAAACTGTTGTATATCAGCAGCCATCCGCACTCTATCTCGGGGCTTACCTCGCATTTACCGTCCTTCGCGCCCCCGCAGGGGCCGTTCTGGAGACCTTTCGGGCACAACGCGTTCGGACAGTAACCGCCTGTAATGAATAGCGTGCAGTCACCGCAGAGCGCGCATACCTCGTTAAACTTCCCCGCCCTCTCGGACTGGCCGAGGAAGAGGGTATCGTTGGCCGGCACGACGTTCATGCCCGTGCCGACGAATACCGTGTGCGCGCCGTCGCCGCAGCTCATCAGCAGCAGCGCATCGGACGCCTCAAGCGCGCCTTTATTATCGCGCAGGCGCTTCTTCACCTCGAGCAGGTTGCAGGGCGTGTCCCATACCTCGGCGGCGGCCACCTTCTTGCCTTTCGACTCGAGGGACTCCTTCATCTTCCTTACTTCTTCTTCGCCGCCGGTCTTGCATACCGTCGCGCACTGCGTACAGCCCACAATATATACCTTCCCAGCCTTTTCAAGCGATTTCAATATATGGTCGAAAGGTTTCTGTTTTGTTATTATCATTTTTTTACCTGCTCCTTGAAGAGCGCGATGCAGTTGCACATCGACATTATAACGGTCAGCGGGCCGACGCCGCCCGGGACCGGAGTTATGAACCCGGCCCGTTTTTTCGCGGGCTCGAACTCAACGTCCCCGACTATCCTGTCGCCGACCTTCGTTATCCCTACATCCACGACCACCGCGCCGCGCCTGATCCATCCGCCCTTTATGAGGCCCGGTTTTCCTACCGCGACGACGAGTATCTCCGCCCGCGCGATATGTTCCTTGAGCTTCCCTCGCGTCGCCGTCCCTATGTGGCAGACCGTCACGGTCGAGAGCTTGTCGAGGAGGAACATCGCTATGGGCTTTCCGACAAGTTCGCCGTGGCCTACCACGACCGCTTCCCTGCCGAACAGGCTTATTCCGGTGGACCTTATCATCTCCATCACAGCCGACGCGGTCGGGTTGACCCTCTCGACGTTCTTCGCCGGGTCGATATAATATATCGCCTGCTTCAGGTTTATCGCCTTCGGGACAGGCAGGCCCAACATTATCGCGGTCGTCGCCTTGTCCCTGTTCAATTTCTTTATCACCCTCACGAGCTCGTCCTGCGATACGGAATTGCTGAGGCATATCTTCCTGTAATTTATCCCGAGCTCCCTCGCGAGCTTCTGCTGGGAGTTTATGTATATCGTGGCCGGCTTATGCCCGCCCACCTGGATGACGGAAAGCATCGGCGCCCTGCCGTATTTTTTCCTTATGGCGGAGACCTCGCGCTTTATCTGCGCCTTGAGCTTCGATGCAAGCACTTTTCCGTTAAGTATCTTCGCGGCCATTTATCTCCCCGTCCGTTTCCTGTTAAGTTTCACGAGGTTGCCCGCCGACTGCGCCGACGCCTTCAACAGCGCTTCCGCGGCATACAGGTCGCCCTTGAGGTTCCTGTTGCCTATCTTCCTCAACCGCGGGCAGAGCGTCAGCGCGGCCGAGGACATCTTCGCTATCTCGGACACGCACAGCGTGGCCTTCCTCATCGACGCGGCGCTCCTCGTCCTCGCGTATTCATCATACGCCCTGGCGTCCTTTTCGATGTAGGAGCTGAGCCTCTTCATCAGCGTACCGGCCTTGCCGAGTATCGTCTTCGCGTCCTTCTCGTATATCCTGTACTTTTTCTTTCCTATAGTGAAATTCGCGACCTTCATCAATAACGCGGCACCGAGCGCGCCCGCCAAAGCCGCCGCAGCGCCGCCTCCGGGGACCGGCTTCTTCCGGCCGAGCGCCTTCATGAAACTGCATATATTGTTCCTGTCCGATATCTTCATTTAAAATAACCCCGATATATTACCGTCGTTATCTATATCCACGCGCTCCGCGAGCGGCACCTTGGGCATGCCGGGCATGAGGTTCATCTCGCCTGTCAGCGCCACGAGGAATCCCGCGCCGGCCGAGACCTTTACTTCCTTGACCTTCAGCCGCCAGCCGGTCGGAGAGCCTTTGACCTTCGGGTCATCGGTGAACGAGAGGTGCGTCCTCGCCATATTGACCGGCAGCTCGTCGTAGCCGTTCTCCGTAAGGAAATTAATGTCGTCTTCCGAGGTCCCGACGTATACGACGCCTTCCGCGCCGTAGATCTCGGTCGCTATCTTCTCTATCTTCTCCTTTATCGACATGCCCAGCTCGTATAAAGGCATGAACTTCGACGGGTGCTCCTGCATGGTCGTTATGACCGCCTGCGCGAGCTTCTCGCCGCCCTCGCCGCCTTTCGCGACGACCTCCGCGATCTCCGCGAGCACGCCCTTGCTCCTGCATGATTCCTTTATCCTCGTCAGCTCGTTATCGGTATCCCCCGGGAACCTGTTGATCGCGACGACAGGCCAGATGCCGAATTTCTTTACGTTATCGATGTGCCTCTCGAGGTTGCAAAGGCCGTTGTTAAGCGCGCCGACATCCTCCTTATCGAGCCGGTCATCCGCTATGCCGCCGTGCGATTTCAACGCCCTCGCGCTGACTACGACGACCGCGCAATCCGGCCTGAACTTGCCCTGCCTCGTGACGACATCGCAGAACTTCTCGAAACCGAGGTCGGTCCCGAAACCGGTCTCGACGACCGCGTAGTCCGCGAGCTTCAGCGCCATCTGTGTCGCGAGTATGCTGTTCGTCCCGTGGGCGATATTTCCGAACGGCCCCATGTGTATGAACGCGGGCTGCCCTTCGAGCGTCTGCGCTATATTTGGTTTCACCGCTTCCCTCAGGATAGCGGCCATAGCTCCGACGACCTTCAATTCCGCCGCAGCTACCGGTCGCCCCTTGTTCGTGAACCCAATTATCATCTTGCCGAGGCGTTCCTTGAGGTCCCTGTATCCGGTGGTCAGCGCAAGGCACGCCATTATCTCCGACGCCGCCGTAATATCGAAGCCGTCGCGCCTTTTTACGGAGCCCTCGGCAATGCCTACCTGTATCTCGCGCAAACTCTTGTCGCAAAGGTCAACGGTCCTGCGCCAGACGATCCGTTTCGGGTCGATCTTAAGCTCATTGCCCCTGGCGATATGGTTATCGATGATCGCGCTAAGCAGGTTATGCGCCGCAGCTACCGCCGCGATATCGCCGGTAAAATGCAGGTTTATATCCTCCATCGGCAGGACCTGCGCGTACCCGCCGCCGCAGCCGCCGCCCTTGAGGCCGAGCGCCGGGCCCAATGACGGCTCGCGCAGGCACAATATCACTCGTTTCTTCAGGCGGCCGAGCGCCTGCGTAAGCCCTATCGATATGCAGGTCTTGCCCTCGCCGTGTTTTGTAGGCGTTATCGCGGTAACCAGCACGAGCTTCCCGTCAGGCCGCGCTTTCAACCTTTGCAGGACGCCGAGGACCACTTTTGCCTTAAAATTTCCGTAAAATTCCAGCTCATCGGCGTTAAGGCCGATTTTTGTCGCAACCCCAACAATTTGCTTGGGATGCGTAAGCTTCGCGATCTCCGATGTGGAATGAGGTTTTTTGGCGAACATAGTGTTATTTATTATAGGGAAATAACCGGGTTTTTGCAACAGTATTTACTTGATGGCGAACGACGCTATAGTGGTGAATTTCGCTTTTACCCAGATGACCGCGTCCTCGCCTTCAATTGCGTAGCGGAAGTCGGAGTCCTCTTTAAGGTTTTTGCCGTTCATCCTGACAGAGACCGGGTATTTTCCCCAGTTCTTTATTATGAAGACCGGGTTCACGGCCACTGACGAGACGATCTTCGGGAAGAGCGTGAACTCGCAGCCGTGCCTTAAGCTATCGGTCTCGAATACAAGAGCCCTTTGGTGCAGGTCGTTCTTTATGAACCTCGCGCTGTCGGATATCATGTTCACGTCGCTCGGATTTATCCATGACGCGGCTCTGTCGCGGATATCCTTGTCGTCCCGGGCCTTCGAGAGCCCTACGAGCATGGCCCATGTGACCGGCCCCTGCGCCTTCGGGTGCCCCGCGACCGGAAGCAGCGATACATGCCCGGGCTCGCGAATATACCTGCCGTTGCTCTTGCCCGGCTCCTCATACGGTATCTTGCTGATGGGCCAATGCGAGAAGACGAAGAAATCCCCCTCGTACTCGCCGCTGCCCCTGAGCTCGAACGCCCAGTTCTCGCCGTAATGCCCCCACCATTTCTTGAACGGCACAGGGAACGTCATGTCGGAGACGTCCTCGCCCTGCGCGAATACCTCGAACACCGCCGGCCTGTTCTTCAGGTTCACGCGGCATATCGCCTCTGTCCAGTTCTTCGGCGTCTCGTCGAGCTTAGACGGAGGCGTCTGCTTGTTAAGGTACCAGGCGTAATCTATCTTGTCCCCCTGGATGTTCATCATCGATATCGCCTTCTGGTCTATCACCTCCGATGGCTTGATGCCTCCGCGCTTTACCACCGCGAGTTCCGATATCTCGTTCCAGTCCGGCTCGTACTTGGTCGTTATGACCGGCGTATAGGTAACCTTGCGTACCCCGACTCCGTCCGGGTAGAAAGTATACCATTCGTCCACATAAGGCCTGTCGACAGGGTCGAGCCCCCACCATTTATACTCGGGGTCTGCGAGCAGGTACCTCCAGTGGACTATCACGCGCGCCTTGTTCGATTCGACTATATCGACACTGGACCAGCGCAGCAGCCTGTCGCCCATCGGCTCGCAGCAGCCCTCGGTCCCTCCGCCCCATATCTCGACGAACTCGTAATAGACCGCGCATTTATCGTCTATATGCCACCACGGGATATATTCGGCCTCGCTCCAGAATACGAACTTCGACTTCTCATGGAACGGGAACTCCTTGTCGAACGTAACCACGACGGCATCCCCGGAAAAACCCGAGAACACATAATCCCTCTTCACGGCGCCGAACCCCGTATCCTTGTCGGACTTGTCGTCCGCCGGCGTCAGCATGACCATCGGCCGCATGAAAGTCGCTATTGCCTTCGCGTGCCCTTCGGATTTCACATACGGGTAGAAATAATACATGCTGTTACCCGGGTCCGGCAGTGTCGAGAATTCCATCCAGCCCTCAAGCCGTTTCCCGTCCACATTCCTCTCGTATTTATAATAGAAGTGCAGGCACTCCGCTTTCTCGTCCCTTATTATCCTGAAAGCTTTCGCTTCATGGCCGAAGGAATCGTTGTTGAGCAGGAATTCATACCTCGGGTTCCATTTCGAGTTCTGTTTGGTGAGGTCCTGGCCGTCCCTTATCGCGAAGACCCTGACGGTCTTATCGCCGCGCTTGTCCTGCTTGCGCTCTATCCCGACGAAATTCGACGGGTCGGGTTTGCCGTCCTTATCCCTGAAGAGCATGATCCCGCAGGTCCCGTCGAGCGGCTTGAACTCCGCCTGCGCGTCGAAATTCCCGCCGAACTTGCTCGGGTTATATATCCCGAATACGCCCACCCTGTCGAGCGATATAGAAACGCCTTCGTCGTTCTCGGATACGATGCCCCCCTGCGTCGCGGGCCCGAAATAATACGGCTCCCATTTCCCGCCTTCTTCCGCGGAACATATCCCGCAAACGAACAGCATTGTGAACGCCAGCGCGGCGGCTTTGGGTATATTCGTCATTTGGCCTTCGCCGCCTCCCTTAACCGCAGCTGCCCGCATGCCGCGTCGATATCCGCACCCCTCTGCGACCTGATAGTCGAGCTAATGCCGCCCTTATCAAGCGCTTCCTGGAACGCCTTCGCCTCTTTCATCGACGGCGGAGAGAACTTGAAATCCGCCACCGGGTTGAAAGGTATCAGGTTGACCTTGCAGTTGAGCCCTTTCAGCAGTTTCACGAGGTTCTGCGCGTCGGTGGGCGACGCGTTCACGTCCTTTATCAGTATATATTCGAAGGTTATTATCCTTCCTTTTTCCCTTGTGTATTCCTTGCATACTGCCATAAGCTTGCCGAGCGGGTAGACGTTATTGATAGGCATAAGCTTGGAGCGGGTCTTGTCGTCGGCGGCATGCAGCGACACGGAAAGCTCGAACTGCTCCTTCTCCTGCATATACCTCTGGATCCCTGGGATGTGGCCCGCGGTCGATACCGTTATCTTCCTCGCGCCTATTCCGAGGCCGTGCGGGGAGTTCATTATCTCGACCGCCTTTATCACATTGTCGTAATTCGAGAGCGGCTCGCCTGTGCCCATCATGACTACATTCGTTATCCTTTTGCCTTTTCGCATTAGGGCGTCCTGTATCGCGAGCGCCTGCGAAAGTATCTCGCCGCAGGTAAGGTCCCTCTTGAACCCCGCGAGCCCGCTCGCGCAGAAATAGCACCCGTACGCGCATCCGGCCTGCGACGAAAGGCATACCGTCTGCCTGCTCGCCCCGCCTGCGGGGTCTTTCGCGGGGCTTGTCCCGCCGAAAGCGGGGATCAATACCGACTCGACGGTCTCTCCGTCGGAAAGGGCGAAAAGGTATTTGCTCGTCCCGTCCGACCTCGACATCTGTACGCTGACAAGGGCTACGCCCGATATCATGTATTTATTCGACAGGTAATCGCGCAGTTTCGCAGGCAGGTCCGTCATGTCGGCGAAGGACTTCGCGCCCTTCTTGTATATCCACTCAAAGACCTGTTCGGCCCTGTAGGCCGGCTCGTTCAAACTTTTGAACTTCGCGTAGAGTTGAGCGAGCGAAAGGTCTTTTATGTCCTCCTTCTTCTCCGCCATCATCACTCCACTTTGAACGACCTGTTAGCCACGGCGACGTTGCCGTACCCATCGTTCACGATGAGATATACCCTGTATAATCCCTTTTTATCCGGGGCTTTCATGCGGAAGGACGTGCCCTCATATAGGAATTCCACCGGCACTTCCTTGTTCACGTAATACGCGAGCACTCCTTCCTTCGCCGTAGAGACGAGGAACTGGTAATCGAGCGGGTTACTGTCGTTATCCGACGCCTGCGCGGTTATATCCACCGTCTCGCCGGGCGCGATCCCTTTCGTCTTGCCCAATTTAAAAGTTGTGATCCGCGGAGGCAGGTTCGACGGCTTACTCCCCGTGTATATCTTGTATACCTCCCAAAACGCGCCGCGCTTGAAAAGTTTGTAATTCAGGTTCCACCAGGTAAGCGACTCCTGAGTCGTCTCGCCAAGATGGAAGACGAAACCGCCTATGTTATAGCCCTTGAACCCGATTATATCGTTCGTCATGTTCCTGTATAAAGCCGCCTTGCCCTGGTCCGGCTCGTCCTGCGACGCGCCGTTAGCGTCCTTCTTGACGTCCCACGGGCCGTGCGGGCCGTATTCGGTCACGCAGTACGGTATATTGAGCCCGGACTTATCCCATTTGCTGTGCGACATCCGGACGCTGCCGTAGATGTTCATCCCGAAGATGTCCAAACTCGGTACATATTTGATGATATACGGAAGCGCGGTCGTATCGGCCGACGTATAGATGACGGGATGGTCCGGGTCCAGCTTATGCACAAGCTGGACCATCTCCTCGAGGAACTTCGAGAGCTCTATCCGCTGTTCTTCGTTCTTCGTGAAGAATACCGCCTCGTTGCCGACGTTCCACATCAGCAGCGCGGGGTGGCATTTGAACTTGTTTACATAGTCCTCTATCTCTTTCCTCTTCTGCTTCTTGAGGTCGTTATCGCCTATATACGTGTATTTGCCGTTTTCTTCCGCGTAATTGAGCCAGATGCCCGCGTCGACCATGAGGCCGTACTTCTGTGCGGCGTCGAAATACTCCTGCGTGCCCTGGTCGGTGCCCCACGTGCGCACGGCATTCGCGCCGAGCTCCTGGGCCATCTTCATGTAATCCTCGCCGCCTTTGCCTTCCATGTTGCCGAGGCCCACGCCCCTGATGTAGAAGGGCTTCCCGTTGACCTCGAGCGCCCAACTGCCTTTCTGTCCGGTTACTTTCACGATACTGCCCTGGCCTTCCTGCCGGGCCCCGCACGGCGGCGAAACGGCCGCCGACAACAATATTACGACGGCAAGTGCAAGGTGTCGTTTATGCATTGTATTACCGCCTTTCCGTCTTTGTAGGATACCTTGTTTATGCTGCAGTTGTCTATCCTGACCGATTTGAAGAACCTGTCGAAATCCGTCTTCATAACCATAGAAAAATAAACCGCTATGACGCCCCAATGCGCGACGATGCAGACATCATGCGAAGCGGCGCCTTTGCCTATGATCGACTTGAACGCGCGCCTGACCCTCGCCGTGAAATTCGCGACGCCTTCCCATTCCCGTATCCTCGCTTTCGAAGGCGCTTTTTTCCAGGCAGCGTACGATTTCGGGAAGCGTTTCTTGACCTCGTCTATAGTCATGCCCTGCCATGCGCCGAGTATCATCTCCTCAAGTTCCGGCAGAAGCACGAGTTTCGCGCGGGACGCGTCCGCGATTATCTTCGCGGTCTGCGCCGCGCGCTTCAAGTCGCTCGAATATACGGTCTTTATGCCTTCCCTCTTGAGGCGCTTAGCCGCCGCCCTTGCCTGCCTGCGC
The DNA here is from genome assembly GCA_017992785.1 of Candidatus Omnitrophota bacterium. Lineage (GTDB taxonomy): Bacteria > Omnitrophota > Gorgyraeia > Pluralincolimonadales > Pluralincolimonadaceae > UBA6215. The sequence continues at coordinate 36,433 of JAGONY010000005.1, forward strand.
CCCGCGGGGCTGAGGCCCGGGTCCTTCCTTCCCTGGACCCTCTGCTCCTTGTTCCATACCGACTCGCCGTGCCTTATTATAAAAATGTTCATTTTACCAGAGTGAAAGTGCGCCTGTGTATGGGCGACGGGCCGAACTCCCTCAACGCGCCGAAATGGCGCTTCGTCCCGTATCCCTTGTGCCTGCCGAATCCGTATTCCGGGTAAACGGCGTCGTAATACGACATGATGAGATCCCTTGTGACCTTCGCGATTATCGAAGCGCAGGCGATGGAAAGTGAATGTGCTTCCCCGTTTATGATGAGTGTCTTCGGGCACCTGATGCCCGGCGGCGCGGAGTTGCCGTCTATGAGGAGGTGGTCCGGCCTTGCGCGCAGGTCCGTGACCGCCATCTTCATTGCCTTGAGGGTGGCTTTGAGGATATTAATGTCGTCTATCTCTTTTTCGCCTACTATCCCTATGCCTACGTACGCTTTGCCCATTATCTCCGCGTATGCCCTTTCGCGGGAAGGCCCCGTAAGCTTCTTGGAGTCGGCTATCCTGTTGTTAAAACTGAATTCCTTCAATATCACCGCGGCGGCGACGACCGGCCCGGCTAATGGACCGCGGCCGGCTTCATCTATGCCCGCGATATTTTTCTTTCCCCGCCTTATAAGCTTTCTCTCATGATACAACATCAGCCTTCTTGCCGACTTTCTTACGGATATAATAGAGCTTTGCCCTCTTCGGCTTCGAGGACTTCACGACCGTTACCCTGTCTATAAAAGGCGAATGGAGCGGGAACGTCCTCTCTATGCCCTCGCCGTATGATACGCGGCGGACCGTGAACGATGACGAGATGCCGGAGCCCCTCTTCCTTATCACGACGCCCTCGAACATCTGGATGCGGAACTTGTCTTCTTCCCTGATCTTGACCGCAACCTTGACGGTATCGCCCACCTTGAACGCGGGGACGTCCTTCTTCTCGTAACCTTTTTCAATTACCGCTAACTTACCCATCATCTCTTCTCCTTATGTATCCCGCTTCTGCGGGTTTTAGCCCCGAATGCGGGGACCAACATATCAGGGCGCATCTTCTTCGTCCTTTTAAGCGCCATTTCTCTTCGCCACGCGTCTATCTTTTTATGGTCTCCCGACAGCAGGACCTTCGGTACCTTCAGGCCCCTGAAATCAGCCGGCCTCGTGTAATGCGGGTATTCGAGCAGGCCGGCGGAAAAAGATTCGAACTCCAACGATTCCTTGTCCCCTACGACCCCCGGCAGGAGCCTCACCACGCAATCTACGAGCGCCATCGCGGGTATCTCGCCTCCCGTAAGCACGAAATCCCCGAGCGATATCTCGTCGGTGACGCATTTTCTCCTGAACCTCTCGTCTATGCCTTCGTAATGCCCGCAGACGATTATGATATGGCGGGCTTTCGCGAGTTTCCTGGCGGCCGCCTGGTCGAGCTTCCTGCCCTGCGGCGTCATCAATACGACCCTGGCTGCCCTGCTTTTCAGGGCCAGCACCGCGTCAAAAAGCGGCTGCGGCTTTATGACCATCCCCGGCCCGCCGCCGAACGGCTTATCGTCGACCTTATGGTGCTTGTCGTCGGTCCAGTCGCGCAGGTTATGCACGCGGATATCCGCTTTCCCGCCTTTCCTCGCGCGCTTTATTATCGATTCCTCGAGCGCGCCCTCGAACATGCCGGGAAAGAGGGTCAGGATATCTATCCGCATATCAGATAATGCCGGATTTCTTCAGTATATGCGACACTGTCGAGGAAGGTTTCGCGCCGACCTTGATCCAGTGCAGGATCCTCTCCTTCTTCAGGTTGCCGTATGCCGGCCTCTTGGTCGGATCGTAGAACCCGAGCTCCTCTATCGCTTTCATGTCACGGCCCCTGTGAGAATCGATGACTATGATCCTCTGATTGGGCGACTTTTTAGTCCCTAACCTCTTCAACCTTATTACCGCTGCCATTAACTACTCCTCCTTTTCTCTTCTGATATTGGCTCCCACGTCGGACAGTTTGAGTTCTATCCTATCATAACCCCTGTCCAAATGGTAGACCCTTGATACGTCGGTCCTCCCCTTCGCGGCCATACCGGCAAGCACCAACGCCGCCGATGCGCGCAGGTCCGACGCCATAACCGGGGCTCCGCTTAGCTGCTTTATGCCCTTGACTATCGCGGAATCGCCCTCCAGTTTTATCTGCGCGCCCATCCTCGCAAGCTCGCTTACATGCATATACCTGTCCGGATATATCTTTTCCGTTATCACGCTTATTCCGTTTATCACCGACACGAGCGACAACATCTGCGCCTGCAGGTCCGTCGGAAAACCCGGGTACGGAAGCGTCGTTATGTCTACGGGCTTCAGATGCCTCTTGACGCGCACCCTGATATCCTTGCCGTGCCTCGTTATCGTAACGCCCGCGTCGAGCAGCTTGTCAACGACCGCGCCGAGGTGGTCGAACCTCGCCCCCTTGATAAGCAGGTCGCCTTTCGTAATCGCGGCCGCTATCATGAAGGTCCCGGCCTCTATCCTGTCTGGTATCACCTCGTATTCCGCGCCTCCGAGCCGCCTTACGCCCTCTATCTCCAGCAAAGGCGTACCCGCTCCCTTAATCTTCGCGCCCATCTTTACGAGGAAATCCGCCAGGTCCACGACCTCCGGCTCGCAGGCGGCATTCTCTATGACCGTCCTGCCTTTCGCGAGCGTGGCCGCCATCATGACGTTATCCGTCGCGAGCACCGACGAGCCGAACGCGCCGCCGAGGAATATATGCGCGCCTTTCAGCTGTTTCGCCTGCGCCATAACATATCCGTGCTCTATCTTTATCTCGGCGCCTAGCGCCTTTATTCCTTTAAGGTGCAGGTCTACGGGCCTGTTGCCTATGGCGCAGCCGCCCGGGTACGATACCTGCGCTTTTCTGTGCTTCGCCAGAATCGGCCCGAGCACGCAGAACGACGCGCGCATCTCCTTGACGTATTTATACGGCGCTATATGGTTCCTGTATCCCTTCGGCTCTATTACGGCGCGCCCGCCCTCGAAATGTACCCTGACGCCGAGGTTGCGCAGTATCTTGACCATCGTATTTACGTCGCGCAGCGGCGGGACCCTCTTTATCACGCACTTCTCGTCGGTCAGCAGCGTGGCCGCCATTATCGGCAGCGCGGAGTTCTTCGCGCCGCTTACTTCGACCTCGCCTTTCAATCTCGTGGGCCCCTCTATGACTATCTTATCCATTCGTATTTAGCGCCTTTTTGCTATGACGATCCTGTCTATATCGTTATAATCCTTTATGACCTCGACATGCGAATAGGAACCGCATCCCGATATTATCCCCTTCACGGCCCCGGACTGCCCGAAACCTATCTCGAGCGCGAGGAAACCTCCGCGCCTGAGCCGGCCCGCGGCCTCCGGTATTATCCTTGCGTAGAAATCAAGGCCCTTCGGCCCGCCGTCGAGCGCGAGCCGCGGCTCACTCTTGACTTCCGGCGGCAGTGAATCGTAATCCTCGCTCGGGATATACGGAGGGTTGGATATTATGATATCGAACCTTTCCTTTTCCGGGATCCCCCTGAACAGGTCGGAATTTACGAATTCTATCCCGTCTACGATACCGTTGGCAGCGGAATTTCCGCGAGCCACTTCAAGGGCTTCCTCGGACACGTCGGAAGCCATTATTTTACAGGACGGGCTCAATTTTGTCAAACTGACAGCTATCGCGCCCGAACCGGTGCCAAGGTCCAGGATACGCGGTTTCTCGATGCCTTCCCGCTCGATAAGCGTGAGTATCCTCTCGACGAGGATCTCCGTCTCCGGCCTCGGGATCAGCACCGAGCTGTTGACGTCGAACTCGCATCCCATGAACTCCGCGAGCCCCGTTATGTACTGGACCGGGATGCCGCGCGCATAGGAATCGAGCGCCTCGTGGAAGGCCTCTATCTTCTCGTCGTCGGCCTCATAATCGCCGGTATATAACTGCGCGCGGTCGCAATTGAACGCCCAGCACGCAAGCTGCTCGAGCGAATCCATGTTTATTTGGCCTCTTTGAGCTTCATATCTTTTTCCTGCTTCAGCAATTCCATTATTATCTCCTCGAGGTCTCCTTCAAGCACGTTCTCGAGGTTATGCACCGTCAGGCCGATCCTGTGGTCGGTCACGCGCCTGTCCGGATAATTATACGTCCGTATCTTCTCGCTGCGTTCCCCGGTGCCTATCTGCGTCTTGCGCTCCTTCGCTATCTTGGCGTGCTGTTCGCTTACGGCCTTGTCGAGCAGGCGCGCGCGAAGCACCTTCATAGCCTTGTTCTTGTTCTTCAGCTGCGAGCGCTCGTCCTGGCACTGCACGACGATGCCGGTAGGGACATGCGTTATCCTTACGGCCGAATCGGCCGTATTGACCGACTGCCCTCCGGCGCCCGAAGACCTGAAGACGTCGATCTTGAGGTCCTTCGCGTCTATTTTGATGTCGACATCCTCCGCCTCGGGAAGCACCGCGACCGATACCGTCGACGTATGTATCCTGCCGGACGCTTCCGTGGCAGGCACCCTCTGCACCCTGTGGACGCCCGATTCGAATTTCATCTTCCGGTAGACGCCGTTCCCGTTTATGCCGAAGACGACTTCCTTGAACCCGCCGGCCTCCGATATGCTCGAGCCGAGCATCTCGACGGACCAGCCCAGGCCCGCCGCGTATTTCGAATACATCCTGAAGAGGTCCGAAGCGAACAAAGAGGCCTCCTGGCCGCCTGTGCCCGCGCGTATCTCGACTATGATGTTCTTGTCGGCGTCGGGATCGTCCTCGAGGAGCATCTCCTCGATCTCCTTCTCAAGGGCCGGCATCTTCTTCCTCAAGCCGAGCAACTCTTCCTTCGCGAGTTCCGCGAAATCGGCGTCGTCCGATTTCTTCGCGAGGACGCCTTCAAGCTCATCGACCTCGGAACCCGCTTTCTTGTATTCCCTGTACTTCGAGACGATGCCGCGCAGCGACGCGAGCTCCTTCGTGAGTTTCTGGTACGAGGAGGAATCGGATATCACCTTCGGGTCCGTGATAAGCCGTTCAAGCTCCTCGTAACGCCTGAGCCTCGTCTCTAACGCCTCAAACATCAGCATAGGATGCCGTTACTTCTTCCCGTACTTTTTCTTGAACTTTTCGACCCTGCCCGCGGTATCCATGATCTTCGTCGTGCCGGTAAAGAACGGGTGGCACTTCGAACAGATCTCTACCTTGATGTTCGGCTTCACCGAGCGCGTATGTATCACCTCGCCGCACGCGCAGGTTATCGTCGTCTGTTCGTATTTCGGATGGATCTTCTCCTTCATCTTGCTCTCCTTTTTATTTTCGTGTTGATTATTTCTGCTGCATGTTCATGAGGAATTCGGCGTTCGTCTTGGTCTTGCTTAACCTGTCTACGAGCAGCTCCATTGCCTCGTCCGAATTCATCTCGTTGAGGACCTTCCTGAGTATCCAGATGCGCTTCAGCTCATCCTCTTTCAACAACAGGTCTTCCTTCCTCGTATTCGACCGCTTGATGTCGATCGCGGGGTAGATCCTCTTCTGGAACATGTTCCTGTCGAGCTGGAGTTCCATGTTGCCGGTGCCCTTGAACTCCTCGAAGATGACCTCGTCCATGCGGCTGCCCGTATCCACGAGTGCCGTCGCGATTATCGTAAGCGAACCGCCTTCCTCGACCGCCCTCGCAGCACCGAAGAACCTCTTCGGCTTGTGCAGCGCGCTCGAGTCGACGCCGCCGGAAAGTATCTTTCCGCTATGCGGGGCGACCGTGTTGTAGGCGCGCGCGAGTCGCGTTATCGAGTCGAGCAGGACTACAACGTCCTTCTTGTTCTCGACGAGCCTCTTCGCCTTCTCGAGGACTATCTCGGCGACCTGTATATGCCTTTCGGCGGGCTCATCGAACGTGGAACTAACCACTTCGCCCTTTACCGAACGCTGCATATCGGTAACTTCCTCGGGGCGCTCGTCGATAAGCAGGACTATCAGGACAACATCCGGATAGTTCTTCATTATCGAGTTCGAGATCTTCTGCAGAAGTATCGTCTTGCCGCTGTACGGCTGTGCGACGATAAGGCCCCTCTGCCCTTTTCCGATCGGCGTAAGCATATCCATTATCCTCATGGATGTCTCGCCGGGTTCGGTCTCGAGCACATACCTCTCGTTAGCGTAGAGCGGCGTCAAATTATCAAACAATGTCCTCTCCTTCATCGATTCCGGATGTTCCATGTTGACGACCTCTACCTTCAGCAGCGCGAAGTAGCGCTCGCCTTCCTTCGGGGGGCGTATCTGTCCGCTGACGGTATCGCCGGTCCTGAGGTCGAACCTGCGTATCTGGCTCGGCGACACATAAATGTCGTCGGGTGACGGCAGGTAATTATAGTTCGAGGAACGCAGGAACCCGAACCCGTCCGGCAGTATCTCGAGCACTCCCTCGCCGAACATGAACCCCTCCTTCTCGGCCTGCGCCTGAAGGATCTTGAATATGAGGTCCTGTTTCTTGAGCCCGCTGATGGAGTTTATGCCAAGGTCCTTCGAGGCCTTGGTGAGCTCCTGTATCGTCATCTTCTTGAGTTTGGCGATATTGAACACCGGCCCGGACGACTCTTTGGGCTCGGACTCTTTCGCCTCCTTGCCTGCCTGTTTTCCGTTTGTCTCTTCGCCGCTACTTTTCATTCCATTCCTCCTCTTCCATGAACACTTTAAAGGTTCCTCCCTCTTTTTGAGCCAATGCTAATGCCTCCATAGCGCATCCCAGCAGTTCCTCTCCCGAGAAAGCAAACGAAAAATAGTGCGCTATCCCGATGGATGCCGAGATCTTCAGCTTCGCGGAGGTAAATTCGAGCGAGCTGAGCGCTTCCAGTATCTGCGCGCTGCGCTGCTTCGCTTCCTTCAACGTGACGCCGCGCAGCAGGACAAGGAACTCGTCCCCGCCGAACCTCGCGAGCAGGTCGCTGCCGGTTATGCAGCCCCTGATCGTCCGGGATACGGCCGCAAGGAGATCATCTCCTACGTGCCTGCCGTACCAACGGTTCACCCTCTCTAAATTATCTATGTCAATCAGAAGCAGTACGACGGATGGAAGCAGCCTTTTGTCCTTCGAACCGGATATCTCCCCGCCGAGTATCGCGAGGATATCCTCGATCTTATTGGGGCAGTTTACGCCCCCGCCAGCTTCTTCCATATGGCCCTTACCTGTTTCTCCGTCGATAACATGCTTCCGCCGTTATCTACCACAAAATCCGCCGCCTTTACCTTCCGTCCAAGGGGCATCTGCGTCCTTATCCTCCTGATTATTTGGGCGCGGCTCAGGCCGAACTTCCTGCATGCCCTCCGGACCTGCACCTCCCTTGGCGCCGAAACCACGATAAGCTTGTCTATGTATTTCTGCCCCCCGGTCTCCAGAAGCAGAGGCACATCTAGGGCTACCACAGCCGAACTGTCGGCCCTCCTCGTCCTGTTAACTATCGCGCGCATCCGTCTATAGACCTCCGGGTGCAGTATCGCGCACAGCTTCCTGAGTTTCTCCCTATCCGAGAATACCTCCGCCCCCAGCGCCCGCCTGTCTATATAACCGTCGCGGCGCAATACCTTCCTGCCAAAACGTGAAACTATCTTCTTCCAGGCGGGATTCCCGGGCTCCATTACTCGATGCGATATATCGTCGGCGTCCACTACCGTAGCGCCGAGCCGGCGAAGCATTTTTGCCACCGTCGTCTTGCCCGTCCCTATACTGCCCGTGACGCCGATTATGAGCATCTGTTTTACTTCTTCCCGTATAATTCCAGGTATTTTTTTGCCGACTTATCCCACGAAAAATCGCATCTCTTCGCGTTCGAGACCAGCTTCGCCCAAAGCTTCTTTTGCTTATAGATGCTTATGGCGCGCTTCACGGCGTCGAAGAGTTCCCATGCGTCATAGTTCCCGAACAGGAAGCCGTTGCCCGAGCCCGTTGACGCGTCAAATTCCTTTATCGTATCGGCGAGGCCGCCGGTATTCCTGACCACAGGTATAGTGCCGTACCTGAGCGATATGATCTGCCCGAGGCCGCAGGGCTCGTACCTGGACGGCATAAGGAACATGTCGCATCCGGCGTATATCTTCTTCGCGAGCGCCTCATCAAATTTAAGGTTGATCGACGCCTTATGCGGTATCCTCCTGCTTATATCCTCGAAAAGCCGGTGGTATTTCTCCTCGCCCGTCCCGAGCAGTATGAACTGCACGTCGAGGTCCAGCATCTGGTTTATCATCTGCGCGATCAGGTCGAGGCCTTTCTGGTCCGCGAGCCTCGATATCACGCCTATAAGCGGCATATCGGCGTTCTGCTCGAGCCCGCTCTCTTTCTGGAGCAGCGCCTTGTCCCTGCGCTTTCCGGCCGGCCCCGGGACCCACTCCCCGTAATCTATCCCGTTGAGTATCCCGAACAGGGAATCCCTGCGCTCCCTCAGCAGCGGGTCAAGCCCGTATCCGAATTCCGGCTGCTGTATCTCACTTGCGTATGTCGGGGATACGGTCGTTATAAGGTCGGTAAATACGAGGCCGCCCTTAAGTATATTCACCATGTCGTAATATTCGAGCCGGTGCATCGTGAAGTATTCCCATCCGAGCCCTGTTTTTTCGAACTGCTCTTTCGGGAATATACCCTGATAGCCCATGTTGTGAACGGTCAGGACCGTCTTAATGCCCTTATAGAACCTGTCCCTTCCCATAAGTTTTTCTTTAAGGTATACGGGAACGAGCGCCGTCTGCCAGTCGTTGCAGTGGATGACGTCGGGCTTGAACTTCATCTCTTTCGCCATCGCGAGCACGCGCTTCGAGAAGAATACGAACCTGTCGAGGTTATCGCCGTAATCTCCGGACTTCTCGGCGTAAAGGTTGTCCCTCATGAAATACCCGTCGTTCTCCACGAAATGGACCGGAACTTTGCCCGCAAGCATGGCCTTCGCTCCCCTGGCCTTGACGCATTTATATTTCGGCGTAATGACCCTGACATCCGCGCCCGCCTTATGCAGCGCTACCGGGAGGCTGCCGGCCACATCCGCCAGCCCGCCCGTCTTCGAGAACGGTTCCACTTCGCTTGACGCAAAAAGTATCTTCAGCTTCTTCCTGCTCGCCATATCAGGCAGCCTCCAGCCAGTTTTCGCCTACCTTGACCTGCACCTTTACGGGGACGTTAAGCTTTACAACCTGTTCCATCCTCTCCTTTACGAGCTCGCGCATCAGCTTCACTTCCTCCGGCGGCACTTCGAATATGAGTTCGTCGTGCACCTGCAGCAGCATCTTCGATCTCAGTTTCTTCTCGTTCATCACGTTAAATATGTTTATCATCGCTATCTTTATAAGGTCCGCGGCCGATCCCTGTATCGGAGCGTTTATCGCAGCGCGTTCCGCGAACTGCCTTACCGAGTTGTTCCTGTTGTTTATCTCAGGCAGGTACCTGCGGCGGTTAAGGATGGTCGTGACATAACCGTCATTTCGCGCCTCTTCGACGAGGTCGCCGAGGAACGCCTTCACTTTACCGTACTTCTCAAAATACGCATCTATGAAATCCTTCGCTTTCGATATCTCTATCTTGAGTTCCTTCGAGAGCCCGAAAGGGCTCATCCCGTAAATTATGCCGAAATTCACCGTCTTCGCTATGGAGCGCATCTCAGGCGTCACGTCGCCTTCTTTCACGTCGAAGATAAGCGATGCCGTATGCGTATGGATATCGCGGCCGCTCTCGAACGCCTTCAGGAGTTCCGGGTCCGCCGAGAAATGCGCGAGTATCCTTAGCTCTATCTGCGAATAGTCCGCCGTCAGGACCGACCAGCCCTCGCGGCCCGCTATGAACGCCTTGCGTATCTTCCTTCCCATCTCCGTCTTGACCGGGATATTCTGGAAGTTAGGGTCGGAAGAACTCAGCCTTCCGGTAGCGGTGACCGTCTGGTTGAACGAAGTATGCACGCGGCCCGTCTTCGGGTTGACCAGCTCCGGCAACGCGTCGACATACGTCGATTTCAGTTTCTGTATCTCGCGGTATTTCAGCAGCAACGCCGGCAGCTTATGCGAACCGGAAAGCGTTTCGAGCACATCCACGTCGGTCGACTGGCCGGTCTTCGTCTTCTTCACGACAGGGAGCTTCAGCTTTACGAACAGTATCTCTGCCAGCTGTTTCGGCGAATTTATGTTGAATTCGGTTCCGGCCGCCTCGTATATCTCCGCGGTTATCTTTTCGAGCTGCTTCTCCATCTCCTTTGACATCGCGCCGAGATACGCGGTATCAATCGCTACGCCGCTGAGCTCCATATCCGTGAGGCAATCTATGAGCGGCATCTCGACCTCATGGAAGAGCTTTCCCATGCCCTTCTCCTCGAGCTGGCCGTCGAGGACCTTCTTGAGCCTGAACGTCGCGTCCGAATCCTGGCAGCAGTAATCCTTTACCCTGCCTACCTCGACCTCCTTCATCGTTATCCTCTTCTTGCCTTCGCCTATAAGTTCGGTTATCGGCGTCTTCTTCAGGTCAAGATACTCGAGCGTTATGTCTTCGAGGTTATGGTTCGATTTCGAAGGATTCAGCACGTAGGACGCGACCATCGTGTCAAAAAGCTCGCCTTTTATATCTATGCCGTTTACGGCCAACAGCAACTTCTCGTATTTGATGTTCTGGCCGACCTTTGCTATCCCCTTATCTTCAAACACGCGCTTAAGGTCCCCGAAGAGCCCCGCCTTATCGAACCCGCCTTTTACATCCCCTATCGGCACGTAATAAGCGGTTCCCTCTTTCCAGCAGAATGATATCCCGACCGGCTCGCACGACATTGGGTCGGTCCCGGTCGTCTCAAAATCAAGCGCGAACTCTTTCTGCCCCGAGAGCTCCTTTATGAGCCGTTTGAGGGCCGCGTCGCCTTCGACGAGCTCATATTTGCCCGTTATCTGCTTTCCCGGGGCCGAATAATCCTTTAACAGGCTCCTGAACTCAAGCTCAGAATAGATCCCGTAGAGCTTCTCCCTGTCCGGTTCGGCAAGGCGCAGTTTTTCGAGGTCAACATCGATGGGCACTTCGGAGTCAACGGTCGCGAGGTCCTTGCTCATCAGCGCCTGTTCCTTATGCTCTGTTATCTTCCTGCGCAGCGCCTCGGACTTGATCTTATCGGCTCCCGCGATCACCTTGTCCAGGCTCCCGAAATCTTCCATAAGCTTCTTCGCGGTGACTTCCCCGATACCCGTGACGCCCGGTATGTTGTCCGATGCGTCGCCCATAAGCGCTATAAGGTCGACTATGCCCTCCGGGGGGACGCCGTAGCGTTCTTTTACAGCGTCCTTGTCGTATATTAGCCCCTCCTTATGGACATTGTATACCTTGACATTGGGACCGACGAGCTGGAGCATGTCCTTGTCGCCCGTCACGATATAGACCTCGTATCCCGCGGCCACCGCCGACTTTGTAAGCGTTGCGAGTATGTCGTCCGCTTCATAGCCCTGCAATTCAAAGACCGGTATATTGTATGCCCTGACCACGTCCTTTATTATCGGCATCTGGTCGACGAGCTCTTCCGGCATCGGTTTGCGGTGTATCTTGTACTGCTCGAATTTCTTATGCCTGAACGTGGGGCCTTTCAGGTCGAAAGCTATCGCGAGATAGCCCGGCTTCTCGTCCTTTATGATCTTGTTTATCATAGTTATGAAGCCGTATATCGCGTTCGTCGGCTGGCCCTTCGAATTCGAAAGGGCGCGTATGGCATAGAACGCCCTGTAGCAGAACGAATTGCCGTCAATAAGGAATAGGCGCCTTTTATCGGACATATCTTTATGTAAAACTTCTGTTATTTAATGGGTACATTTCCGGTGTAGGCAATGTGCGGGAAAAACAAACAGGCGTGAAACCCAAACAAGACTGGTTGCTCTATTCCTTGAGCTTTACTGCCGTGCCATAAGCATAAACATAGCCGCTGTAGTTGAAGTAATTGATGCCTATGACGCAATCGGCTCCCAGGTCCCTGGCCGCATCCTTCAATTTTGCGTTCAAACCGTCCAGATTCACTTCTCCGCCGCGGGCCGATACGATCCCGACGACCTTATAGGAGTCCTTTATGTCGGCTGTCGTAAGGACGATATTCTTCTGCTTGCTGGCCGTGGACTTTGTTTTCGTTATGACCTGCGCGAATACCGTCGAAGCGGCAACGGCCGCGGCCAATACCACCGACATTACTATAATCTTGCGTTTCATAGTACCGGCTCTCCTCTCGAGTTAAGTACCGTCGCAGTAAGGAATATCACGAGATTCTTCTTTACGCTGTTCGTGTGGTGCGTCTTGAAAAGATTTCCGATCAGCGGGACATCGCCGAGGAATGGGACCTTCTTTTTCGTCACATTTTCGTCTTCCCTGATAAGGCCGCCGACCACGACCGTCTCGCCGCTCTTGATCACCACCGATGTCTGCGCTGTCCTCGTATCTATGACCGGGTATCCGAGGCCTTCCGGGAAGTCCGTCGAGGCCGTTATCGGGAGCTGGTCCACGAGCACGCTTACCTCGGGATGTATATCCATCGTGACCACCTGGCTGTCGCCGGCGACCGTAGGAGTGACCTCGAGCATTATACCGGTGACCTTTTCGGCAACCTTATAAACCTCGACCATTACCGGGAACTCCGGGATGCCGATATTCGTCCTCGTGAAATCCGACGCGTAGGGGACTATATTAGCCAGCTGTATGTTAGCCATCTGCCCTGAAAGGGTCGTTACCGTAGGCGACGACAACAGGTTCGCCTTGCCCTCTTCCTGCAACGCCTTCAGGTATACCTGTATGACGCTTCCGGCCTGCGTGAACCTGCCCAGCTTAAGGCCAAGTCCCGATGTCTCGTTGGCCATACCGAAAAACGCGGCATCGTCGGCATCTTCGCTTATCGACGGGGAGTGCATGTTAACGCCCATATTGCTGAAACGGCCGGTCTTTTGCGAATGCCTGTCCTCCCTCGCCCACCACCACTCCACGCCGAGCTCCTCGATGTCCGTCATCTCGATCTCGACAAACCTTGCCTGTATCTTTACCTGGCTCGGGCCTGTGTCCCAAAGCATTATAAGGTCCCTTGCCAGCGCCTGGTTACTCGGAGTATCCGTGACCGTAAGCACCCCGGTAACCTCGTCCAGGACTATCTTCCTCTCGGGATTATCGGGAAGCGCCTGCTGCAGGTATTCCTGTATCGTGGATGCCTCCGCGGGCGACGACACGGATGACTCTTCCGCTTCCTGCGCATGGCAGAGCGGAATACAAGCCGCCGGCACGGTTATTACCGATATTACCAACGTATATAAGAACGCCTTTATCATATTTTTCACCTTATTACCTCCCCTCTGGCATTGATGATACTCGCCGTGATGAATATAAGGAGGTTCTTCTTTCGCTGTTCTCTGTAATCATATTGGAAAGCCTTGCCCAGAAGCGGTATATCCCCCAATACCGGGACTTTCCTCTTGATGACCTGCTCCTCGTCCTTGATCATCCCGCCCAGGACTATCGTCTGCCCGCTGTCGACCACGACACTGGTCTGCGTAGTCCTGACATCCACGACAGGCCATCCGAGGTCTTCCGGGATAAGCGGCACCGAGTCATCGGCTGTAACATTACCGAGTTCGCCGGTCTCGCCGCTTGTCGTAAGCGTTGAGATACGCACCTGGTCACGCAGGATGCTTACTTCGGGATGGAGGTCGAGCGTTATCGTGTTCGAGCCCTCTGTCACATAAGGAGTGGCCTCGAGAAATATGCCTATCGGTTTCTCGGCAAGGGTCAGCTTATAGCTCCATATCGGGTCTTCAGCCGTACCGATATTTTCGAGCGTAAAGTCAGAAACATACGGCTGGGTCCTGACCACCTGGATATTCGCCATCTGGCCGGCAACCGTCGTTATCTTCGGGGACGACAGCAGGTTAACCTTACCCTGCTCCGCCAAGGCCCTGAGGTTCGATACTATATAATCACCGGATTCCAGCACTTTATAGAGCGCCAGCTGCCCGGCAAAATTTCCGGTTATGGGGAATGTGGATTCAAGGTCATTATTCCAGTGGATGCCCCGGTATTCGGCGCCGGGAGTAGCATCGCCCCAGCGCATGCCCCTAAAACCCTTGCCGGTCGGATGCCCCTGTTTGTAGAAATCCCACTCGATACCGATCTCCATGAGGTCGGTAACGTCGACCTCCACGAACCTCGTCTCGATCATGACCTGTTTCGGCCCTATCTCGAACTGCTTGATAAGGTTCTTTATCAGGTTATGGTTCGACTTGGTGTCCGTGACGGTCAGGAGCTTAGATGCCTGGTTATACGTTATCTTCCTGCCTTCCTGAGGGGGAAGGCTGTCCTTCAGGTAACTCGCGACGTTGATGTCCTCTGCGGACACCATGCGGGGAAGTATGAGAAGGGACGCCAGCGCGAAAAGACAGAGATTTTTTCCCATGTTTATTCCGCCTCTTTGGCCTCAAATTCCTTCAGTTTAACTTCCCTCGTCTTGCGCTCCGGGTATTTAAGCTTATATGTCCTTGTCACGAGGTCTTCTATATCCCTCATGCGCTTGCTCGTTACGTATACGTAATTCGGCTCTACCTTGTATCCCAACTGCGTCGTCTTAAACGCTATGTCGAGCACATCCAACAGCGGCATCGGTGTTGCGGTGCTCAATGATATCTTTATAGGGGCGTCTTTTGTAAGGGCTGCTAGCTCCCTTTCATCCACAACTATCGTGACGCCGGTCATCTCCATGAGCTGGCGTATCAGGTCCTGGATATCCGCATCCGTGACTGAGATCGCGGGGACCATTACGCTGCGCATCTTGTCGATAAGCGCCTTCTTTGCTTCCTGCTCGGCCCTCTCGGATTCCGATATGACCTCCTCCACCTGCAGCTCCTCCTTAACCGGAGCGGCCGGGGGCAGCCAACTCCTGTCCACATCGCGCAGGGCCGCCTGCTCTGCGGTGTCCTTTTCCTCCTTCAGGACCTTCCTGTCATTCACTATGTCTTTGCGTTCTTCTTTTGTAGACTTATCCCTTGAATACAGCTCCTCGCCCCTGCGCGCTTTTTCAAGCCACAACCTTGCTTCCGAGTCGCTCGGATTCGCCGCCAACGCCGTCTCAAAGTCCGCTATCGCGGCCGCATACTGCTTGTTAGCGTAATTCGCTTTGCCTCTCTTCATGAGGGTGCCCGATATCGACGCGGGGACATCCTTAGCCATGCCTTCCTTGCATAATTCTATATAATGGGAGGCCTGCTTGTTCTTCGGGTCTAACTGGACGACTCTTTCGAAGATCTTCTGGGAGGTCTCATAATCTTTCGCGTCGTATGAGGCCTTTGCCTGTTTAAAGAGGTCTGAAACGAGGGACTTTTTTTCTGATTTTTTCTGCTTTGCCAGGTCTTCGGCGATTATCTTGGCTTCCAGGGAATCATTCGAATAACCGCTCCCCGTGGCAGCGTGGGCCTCGCCTCCGGCAAAATAATACAACGAGATAATAAAGAATAAATTGAAAGTCAGAAAGATACAAAAAAACGGCAGAACCGTTCTTTTAACCCCATTGGTAATATCCATTTATATCATCTCCCCTTTTTAATGACCCACTCTTGATCCTGGCCGTATAGTATCACACTGTCGGCCTTAATGTCAAGAACTTTATAACCGTTTATCTCATCCCCTTTTTTCACTTCAAAGGTCTTATCGTCCATTGAGCTGTAGAGCTTCCCGATCAGCTCCTTGCTCTTCACGGGCTTCTTGAAATCCATCAACAGCTGCCCGTCCTTGTTCTCGGCCCTTATCTGTTTCGAATTTATCTCGAGCACCTTATAGTCCTTGAACTTCTCGCCCTTCTTCGCGAAATACGTCTTCCCCGACCAGTTTATCTGGCCTATCATCGTCCCGTCCTGCTTCTGTATGAAACCGGTATATATGAACGGCAGGTTTGTGGCCCCGATAGACACGACCTTAAGCTTGTCCGGCGTGAATACTACCGGGGGCGCTTCCGGCCTTATGAACAGGTTCCTGTCGAGGAGCTGTTGGTACCTCGAGGCGGCAAACGGGGATTTGACTTTCTCTATAAGCGCCGAATAGACATTAGATGCGTCAACCGCAGCATCGTTGGGCTTAACGACGCTATCTTCGCCCGTCGGGACTGAAAAATCCTTCGGCGTGAATAACGACGGCGCCAACCATAGCAGTATAAACCATAGTATGAACAGCACTATCGCGGCGATCTTATAGATGCCTTTCATGTCTTTTCCGCCTGCTGTATGGCAGCCACTATAACCGCTTCCACTTTAAGTTCGCCCTTTTCACCTGTCTCTTCGTTAAGGACTTTGATCTTGAGCACGTCCACCCTGAAAGGTATGCCGGAAGTGTATATCTTATACAGGAAACCGAGAAGGTTGTCATTCTTGCACTTGAATGATATCCTTACCGGGAAATCCCTGAACACCGGCTCCTTGCCGCCGTCATAGGTGACGTTCTTAGATTCGAGGAATTCTACGGACGACACCTCAGGTACCTTCGCCTGCAGCATCAGGTCCATGATCTCTTTAATTATCTCGAGCTGCTTGGCCCTGACGGGAAGGTCGGCAAAAGTGGGAATATCGTGCTCATATCTTTCGAAGCCGAGCCAGAACGGGAACTGGAAATCGATCGGCACCCCTTCTTCTTTTATCTTGTTCTGGACCCTGTAAAGCTCTTCCTTGAATTTGAGGGCGTCTCCGGATTCCTTCGGCATCTTGGCTTTCGGGCTCGAGAAGAGGCCGGCATTCAGCTGGTCATTCACGTCTTTCAGGGATTTTAGCTGTTTTTCAAGCTTCAGCCTCTCCCTGTTAAGGGTGGAAAGCCCCTGGTTCTTATAGCTCTCGAGCTCTCCTGTCTTGCCCTGTATGGACCTCTCGAGGGAAGACCTGTCGTAGCCGACGAATATGGCGACGCAGAGGGACCCGAGGAACACGAGCCCCAGCACAAGCTTCGTCATCACATGCGGCTTAATACCCTTTGTCATATTTATTTCCCCACCTTCAACTTGAATTTGATCGAAAAATCCCTCAGCTGGCCCATGCCTTCCTCTGAATCCTTAGGGAGGCTCGCGTAGATTATCTCCACCGATTCAAACAACGGCGATGCCGAGAGCTTGTTCTTGAACTCAGTTATCGTAAGGAGGTTTTCCGAGGTCCTGCCTTCTATAGAGACCCAATCCTTCTCTTCGCTATGCGAGGTTAGCCATGTCTCTTTCGGGAGCAATTTCTCGACCTCGAGAAGCGCCTCCAGCAGCAATGACCTCCTTACGGCGACGTCCTCGAGCGGCTTGATCCTCTGCTCGCCCTTTTTTATCTCATCCTTAAGCGTCGCTATCTTCGCTTTCACGTCGTCATACTGGGCCAATATATCGTCGAGGAATAATATCTGTTTCCTTAAAGCGCCGGACTGGAACCATATGTTCATCGCTATAGTGAAAGGCATAAGCGACAGCATGACTCCTGCGGCTATTATCCATATCCTTTCCTTCCTGAAGTCCCTGTCTTCTTTCCTTTCGGCCGGAAGCAGGTCGATATTCGTCGGGCATCTCTGGAGCAGGCGCAGGCCGAGGCCTATCGCGGCGCCGAACCTCGACTGGAAATCTATGTCTACCCTGAGGTTCGAAGGGCATTTTATCTTCTGGCCGAGGTTTGCGCGCCTTATCTGCATCCCGAGGCCTTTCGCGAGGTAATCCTCTATTCCCTTCAGCTTAGATCCGCCGCCGGAGAGTATGACCTCGCCGAAGACCACGTCCCTGCCGTGCTTCGACTTGTAGAATTCGAGTGATTGTATTATCGACGATACCATGTCGGATACGACGGTATTAAGTATGCTTACGAGTTCCTGTCCCGTCGAGCCAATGTTCGACGGCACCAAACTGTCCGACGGGACGACCATGCCCTCCTTGCGCTTGAGATCTTCGGCCTTATCGAACGGGATGTTCATCTTCGACGCTATCGCGTGCGTCATCTCGTCGCCGGCGATAAGCACCGAACGCACCCAGAAGCCCTTCGCGTCGAGGACTATCAGGTTCGTCGCCTTCGCGCCTATGTCTATTATGACTCCTTTGGCGAGCGGCTCGTTATAGGTTATCGCGTTAAGCAGGGAGAGCGGGCTTACGTCGACGGATTCGATATTAAGGCCTGTCCTTGAGAAATTCAACAGCGTGGCCTCGACGAGTTCCTTCTTTGCGGCGACAAACAGCACGTCCTCTTCCGGGCCGGCGCCGCTGTGGAATATCTGGTGGTCCCAGGTTATCTTATCGAGGGGGAACGGGACCTGCTGCTGGGCCTCGTACTTTATTATCTTGTCTACTTTGCCTTTTTGTATCTTGGGAAGTTTGAGGAACCTGATGAAGACCGATTGGCCTGAGAGGGATATTGCGGCATTTCCGCTTTTTATCTTTTCTGTCTTGAGGAGCCCTTCGACCCCTTCCCTTACCAGGGCTTCTCGCTTATCCTGGTCGGGATGCTGCGTGAGGTCAAAAAACTTTGCCCGGAGGAGTTGCACGCCTTCGGATGTCTTTTCAAGCTCTACGAGCTTGACTGAGCCTGCGCCTATATCGATTCCAAGAGCACGTTTTCCCATATGGCTTGCGTATATTCTATAAAATTAGCACCCAGTTGTCAATTATTTCTTTTTCCAAAGCAAGATTTTGACGTTCCTACTTGCGTGCTCTCTCCAGGCGCTGGCATTCGACCAT
>JAGONY010000070.1 GCA_017992785.1 Candidatus Omnitrophota bacterium
GAGTAGAACCTGCCGAGCGGGATGCCGCCCATTATACCCTGCTTGAGCAGGTCCGCTATTATCTTCTCGGGGTCCTTGCCGCACCTGACCACGAATTCGTTGAAGAACGGCGCGCTTGAGAAGAGCTCAAAACCGCTCAATTTCAATATCCTGTCTTTCATATAATGGCTCTTCAGCACATTCTGCCGCGCTACTTCCCTGATGCCGTCCCTGCCCATCGATGAAAGGTAGACGCACGCCGCAAGCGCCATGAGACCTTCGTTCGAGCATATGTTCGATGTCGCCTTCTCGCGGCGTATATGCTGTTCGCGGGCCTGCATCGTCAGCACGAAACCTCGCCTGCCGTTGGCGTCCTTCGTCATGCCGGCGACCCTCCCCGGCATCCTGCGCATATGTTTCTCCTTGACGGCGAAGAATCCGAGGTAAGGCCCTCCGTAACACATCGGTATCCCGAGGGGCTGCCCTTCTCCGACAGCTATATCGGCGTTATACTCTCCGGGGGACTTCAGCACCCCGAGCGAGAGCGGATTGACGCACGCGATAAGCAGCGCGCCTTTCGCGTGGCAGATCGCCTCTATTGCGTCGGCCTTTTCTATGAAACCGAAGAAGTTGGGGTTCTGGACGATAACGCATGCCGTGTTGTCGTCCGTCTCCTTCTTGAGCATGGCTTCGTCATAGACGCCTGACTTGTGCGGGATCTCCGTAAATCCTACCTTATAACCCTCGAGATAGGTCCTGACTACCTGCCTGTATTCCGGATGCAGCGCCTCGGAAAAGATGACGCGCGTCCTTCCCGTCTCCCTGACGGCCAGCAGGACGGCTTCGGCGAGCGCCGACGCCCCGTCGTACATCGAAGCGTTCGCGACATCCATCCCGGTCAACTCGCATATCAAGCTTTGGTACTCGTAGATCGCCTGCAGCGTACCCTGGCTCGCTTCCGCCTGGTAGGGGGTATAGGCCGTGAGGAACTCACCGCGCGATATAATGCTCTCTATGACCTCGGGTATATGGTGCTCATACGCGCCGCCGCCGAGGAAGGATACGAGCTTGTTCGTGGAATAGTTATTGTCGGCCTTATCGTGGACGTCCTTCTTCAGTTCGAGTTCGGATATGCCTTCCGGCAGGTCGAGCTTCTTCGCGCGCAGACCTTCGGGTATCGCGCCGAAAAGATCCTCGGCTGAAGATACCCCGATCGCGGCGAGCATCTCTTTCCTGTCCTTATCGGTATGCGGCGAATACTTCAAATCAATGCGCTCCGCTCTTTATGAATTCCTCGTATTCCTTGAAAGACATCAGGGTCCCCGCTTCTTTTGCGTCCTTCATCTCTATCGCGAAGAACCAGCCGTCGTCATACGGCGACTTGTTCACTATCGAAGGGTCCTTCTCTACCGCGCTGTTCGCCTTTACGACTTTGCCCGATACCGGCGCGTATATCGAGAACGCCGCTTTTACCGACTCGACTACGGCGGCCTCGCCCTCCTTCGCGACTTCCTTGCCTTCCTTCGGGAGTTCGACGAATACGACATCGGTTATCTCTTTCTGCGCGTGGTCCGATATACCTACATATCCCGTGTTGCCCTCTATCCTGAGCCATTCATGCGTCTTAGTGAAAAGAAGTTTTTCCACGTCAGCCATTATTTTCTTCTCCTATAAAATGGGGCCTTAACGACAACGGCTTTCTTCCTCTCCGAGTGCACGACTATGTCTATAGCATTACCGGCTGCCGCGTTGCCGGGCGTGATATACGCGAAACCTATGTTCTTCTTCAGCGTCGGCGAGTAAGAACCGCTCGTCACCGTCCCTATGGCCGAGCCGCCCTTCTCGACCGCATAACCGGTCCGCGGTATTGCCCTGTCGAGCATCTCAAACGCCGCGAGGCGTTCTTTAGCCCCGGCTGCCGCGCGCTCCGCTATCGCGGACTTCCCAATAAAATCCTTGCCCATATCCACGGCCCACATGAGGCCCGTCTCGATAGGCGTCTTCGTCTCATCGGTGTCGGTGCCGTATAACGGGCACCCCGCCTCGAGGCGCAGCGTATCCCTCGACCCGAGGCCCGCGGGAATAAGGCCGTAGGGCCTGCCCGCGGACAAGATCGCGTTCCAGATCTCCGCGGACTTGCCCGAAGGCACGAACATCTCGAACCCGTCTTCGCCGGTATATCCTGTCCTCGAGAGCAGCGCGTAATGCCCGCATACTTTCGTCTCGACAAAACTGCGGTGTTTTACGGCCGTAAGGTCCGCATCGCACAGGCCGGTAAGGATCTTTTCCGATTCGGGGCCCTGCAGAGCGATGCCGCCGAGGGAATCGTTTATATCCTTTATCGAAGCCCCCGCGCCGTTATGCGAATTGAACCACGCGAGGTCATTCTCGAACGTGGAGGCGTTGACTATCAGTATGTACCTGTCGCCTCCGGCGTTGTAAATAAATACGTCGTCGAGTATACCGCCGCGCTCGTTGCAGAACGGGGAATAGACGATCCTTCCGGGAACAGCCTTATCTATGTTGTTCGTGAATACCTTCTGCAGGAATGGCTTCGCGGACTCGCCCGATACCTCGAGCTTTCCGAGATGGGATATATCGAAGAGCCCCGCCTTGGTGCGCGTGGCATTATGCTCTTCTATTATGCTCGTATACTGTATCGGCAGGAGCCAGCCGTGGAAAGAGACTATCTTAGCGCCGAGGCCCTTATGGGCCTCATAGAGAGAGGCCCATAAGGGCCTCGGCGCTAAGATAGTCTCTTTCCACGGCTGGCTCCTGCCGATACAGTATACGAGCATAATAGAAG